>NZ_QKRS01000007.1:258158-274952 GCF_024261405.1 Pseudomonas sp. FBF18
GCCAGGCCCGCCATGAGGTATGAACAAGACCGTATACATAGGTTTCACCTGAGCGAATCAAGCATTCCTCAGCCTTATTATGGTACGGCCCAAGCTCCTCGAGCGCGAATTCCTCAAACTCTGCCCGCTCGTCGATCTCAACCGGCGCGCTCGGCTCTGCGCTGGTTGCACAAACGGCTGCTACCCTTGCAGCGAGGTCGGCGGGTAGATCGAAGTCAACGCCGGACGAATGCCGTTTGTTGATATCGCGCAGCAGCGCATCCCGCTCGGCCAGCTGGGCGCGCTGATTCGAAATGCGCATGCTCTGCCGCATGATCTGCGCGTCAGAGTGCTTGATGACTTCGCGCAGCTGCTCAACCTCAACGGGATCGGCGTGGGTGTAGAGCTTGGCGCCAAGCTTCGGCATGCGCCCGGCTGCCCAAGCGATTTCATGCAGGCCTTTGCCGAATGCCACGACTTCGCCCACCGGAATGCCCTGATGCTGCTCGGCAGGTGCTGCGCCGGTCATCGGCCCCAGGCCAACAATGGAAAGCCCAGTCGCCGCCGCATCCCTCTCTGCCTCTTCTTTGGTCCACCAGATGGCAGTACCAACCATCCAGGCTATCGGCTCGGGGTTGGGTTGCGCGACTGGTGCCAGGGCCTTGATGTGCGTCCGGCCGCCGATGTAGTGCCAATCGATCTTCCAGCCGGTGATGGCGGATAGGCTCTGGCAGATGGTTTCGGCTGCGTGCTTCGGCACGTCGCCAACCAAGCAAGCGCTGACACCATTCTTGAATACGTCATCTGCGCATGGAGGCAGCTGATCGGCCGCCATCTCTGTGTTGCTGGATCGGTTTTCTGTGGGCATGGGTAACCTCAAGCGAGACGTTCAAGTTGTTGTTGGATGCGCTGGCCGATCCAGCGGACGACGAACACGGCCTTGCTGTTGCCGATCGCCTTGTAGCGCGGGCCGTCTGGGCATTCATCTGCGGGCTTGCCGCGATAGGGGATGCGAGTGTGGTCGCCAGGGAAGCCCTGGAGCCATTCGCACTCGCGCGGGGTTAGCCTACGGACCGAATGCTTAATCAATGCGTGTGGTTTGTCTCCTCCGCCAGATGAGGCACGAAGGCATGCTGCCACGTCGTCTCCAGCCTCGATCGTGCCTCCACCATCTCTGCCGCGCAGCGCCACGGAAACAATGGGCTGGCCACGGCCTGTGCCGTCTTCGCTGGCGTCGAATCCCTCGGCCTTCAGCGTGTGCGTGATCTCGCCGGTGATGCACACCGCGACCGGTCCGCCGGCGTTGGGGTGACTGGCGCTGTGGCCCATGGCGCGGAGTGTTGGGGCGAGGGGGCCGGCGTCGGCGGCGTGGTCCTTGCAACTGAAGGCAAGCAGGGCGTTTTCCTGACCGCTATTCCGGCCCAGGGTAAAGGCCTGATCATCAAGGACGCATGGGTCTTGCGTGCCGTGCGCCACGAGCATTCCGCTCTCGGCGTCCTGCTGGGTGGCGCTGCCGGCCGCTTTGCCGTTTGCCTGCAAGGTGCCAGCGACCAGGTGCCCGGCCATGCCATGATCTACGTCGGCGCCGCCATCAGTGCTACGAAGTGTCCCGGCGACACGCCCCTGGATGCAGAACGTCTCGCTCTCCATATCCATCCTAGTGTCCTTCGCCGTCAGCGTTGCTGACTGGCTCACATCACCGTGAAGGCTGTGTCCGCCATAGGCCGGAATGCCTGCCAAGACATCTGCAGCCGGGCCTTCATCACCCTCGCAGTTCGGACAGCCGTACTGACCAAGGTCTAGACCAAAGACCCATCCGCATCCGCACTGGAGCGCAGGGCCGAATGGAGCTCGTCCGGCAAGGTCTTGCCCCTCGCCTCGGCGCGGCGGAGTATCCCGGCGCACGCCTTCGCGCTCAAAAAGTACTTCGAGGGGATCGAATCCTGCTCGAGCACTTGCGACAACGAACACACGGCGGCGTCGTTGGGCCAGGCCGAAATATTGGGCATCCAGAATCCGCCATGCGGCTGTTCGCGTGGATCCATACACACAACCAGCGTCCTTCCATTTGCCCCCTGGCGGTTGGAGTTCTTCGGATTCGCCCACCAGGGCGCCGAGGAAGCAGCCAAACGCGTTGCCTTTGTCGGAGAGGACGCCGGGGACGTTTTCCCAGAGGCAGGCGGCCTCGGGCTCGCCGCGCCTGATTCGAACATGGTCAATTGCATCGAGCAGCTCCACGTATTTGATGGTGAGGGCGCCGCGGGGATCGGCCAGGCCTTCTCGCATACCGGCCACGCTGAAGGCCTGGCATGGCGTGCCGCCAACCAGCAACTCGGGCGCCGGGATTTTGCCGGACAGCACCATGGCTGCCAGGCGGGTCATGTCGCCGTGGTTCGGCGTCTCCGGGTAGTGATGAGCCAGCACCGCGCTGGGGAATGGCTCGATCTCGGCGTACCAGGCGGCCTGCCAGCCCAGTGGGTGCCAGGCCACGGTCGCGGATTCAATGCCGCTGCAGACGCTTCCGTATGTAATGGGCATAGGCGGTCCTCGCCGGGGAGGCGTTATCGTTGAATAGGGGAAGGCGCTGGCGGGCAACGCGGGTCAGGCGTTGGCGAGCAACAGCAGGCCGGTGTCGTCCGGGTCATCGCCAAGGCGGATGTCTGGTGCACGAAGCTCACGCTGCAATCGCCACTCATAGAGAGTTCGCGCCACGGAATTGCTGATGACGAAATCGTGGCGCGGAGGCAGCGACAGCAATGTGAGGGCCTGAATCGGCCCCAGAGCATAGGCACGCTCAATCAGCAGGCGGACTACGAAGCTTCGGTCGGTGGCGTTGATCCACCCGCCCATTTCGTCGATCTGCTGCACAGTGCCGCGCCTGGCCATCAGCCTGATCTCGGTGCGCTCTGCCTTGATGTGCTGGTCGCTATCAATCTCGAGTTGCGCCCCGGCGGCGAAGAAGGTGAATTTCTCCCGGCCCAGCTTGTGCGCGTGGTAGATCAGGAGGGTGAGCGCTTCGCTGCTCTCGACCATTTCGCCCCACAGCATCAGGTCAGCGAGCTGTGCGGTGTGTGCGGCAGTGGCCTTGATGCGCAAGTCCTGCTCGCCCAGGCGCTCCTGTTTCTCTCTGCGCCTCAGGTCGCGCTCTCTCGGCGTCATCGCCATGCGTGATCTCCTTCAGGCCGCTGGGCGGCAAGTGAACGTGCAACTGCCGGCGGCGCTGCTGCACTCTGTTGTTGATGCGCCTCATTGGGCCGCCTGGAATTTGATGTCGAACTCTTTCTGGATGGTCGAGATCAGCGCCCGGCTGACACCCAGCGCCTCGGCGGTATCGGTTCTGTTCATGCCCTGTTCTTCGGCGTAGTACCGCACGAAGCCTGAAAGCGCTTCCCGGCGCCGGCGGCATTCTTCGTGCTCTCGGGCCTTGGCCGACTGAAAAGCGATGCCGTACTTTTCAGAGAGCTTGAACAGCTGCTTCCTGGATAACCCGGTGGCCTCCATCACTTCGGCCTGCGTCATGGTTTTCGACATTTCGCGGATTTCCGCGATTCGCCTGGCTTCTGCCGCGCGCTTCTTCTGGGCCTCCGACTTGATGGAAAAGATCTGATCGGAGCCAGCGGCCTTGGGTGGGCGGGGCTTGTAGTTGAACCCCTGGAGCTCGACGACTCGGCCGCCAGATGCGAAGCAGGCACGCTTCAAAGCATCCAACTCATTCTGTTGCTGCGCACAACGCGTCATTGAACCTAGATCGATCATTTTCAGATTTCTCCGTGCTGACAGGTGCTGGCTTGCCGGGGTGTTGGTTGAAATTTATGGAGGCCTGATTTTGCAGACAGGTAGGCGGCGTGGGCCTCCTCAGCAGTGGGGAAAGTGCCGAGGTACTTTGAATGCCCATCCTTCATGATTTTTGAACACCAGCCGCCACTCCTGGACTTGCTAACACCCATAAGTCCGCTTCGGTTATCGCGATGCATTGAAGTGTTTTGCAGATTCTCGGATCGGGATGCTTGGCGAAGATTTTTCCAGCGGTTGTCATCGCGAATGCCATTGGCATGGTCTACATCACCTGTAGGCATTGCCCCTGTCATCCAGAGAACCGCCAGGCGGTGAGCTGCATTACGGCGGCCATACAATCGGATGTACCGATAGCCGCGAGGGTGAACATTTCCTGCGATGCTGCCAACTGGAGCCCTATTGCTTGCTGAGACTCGCCAAGTGAAAACCCCTGTTTCGGGGTTGTAGTCAAGAAGCTGTCTAACCTGGTCTGCAGTTAGTTTTTCCTTAGCTGCCTCCAGTTCTGCCTGGCGCTGGGAGCCGGCGATGATTTGGTTGTCGGTCATGCCGCCACCTGAGTCAGGGTTACCCCCGCCATGTTGAAGTTTGAACCCTTGGCAGCGACGATCGCGTCGAGTGCCTGCCAGTTGACGGTAAGCACATCGATTGGCACCTGGCCGTTGGCTACGGCCTTCACCAAGGCTTCGAAGTCTTTGACCTCGGCCTGATAGGCGAGTGGTTTTGAAGCAGTTGGTGCTGCCGGCTTCGCTGCTGGCTTGGGTTGGGTCGGTACCGAGGCAACTGGATTAGAGGCTTGCCCTGTTGCCGGCGCGGCAGCAGGCGCCTCAGTTGCTTTGGCTTCTGCCTCAAGGCGTGCTGTCTCGGCGCGCTGTTCTTGCTCCAGGCGCTCGCGCTCTTCCTGGCGGATTTTCTCGCGCTGAGCTTCGGCCTTCTGCTCCTCGGCCTGCTGGTGCTCGCTGATGCGTACCTTGATCAGCGCGACCAGGTCTTCGTTATCCTTGAGCACCAATTGCTGGGCATCGTTGAACAGGAAAGCATGGTCCTTCGCCAAAGTGCGCAGGCTCTCCAGGTTGGTGCGGATACCATCGCCGATCTGGCTGGCTTCGATCTTGGCCCGGGCCAGTTCAGAGTCGGCAGCATCGCGCAGACTGCTGATGGTCTTCTTGCCCTTGATGGCGCCTGCAAAATCAGCTGGTACAGCCGGCAAGCGAACATTGCCTCCAAACGACTCGTTGATCTTGTCGATGTGAACCTGCAGCGCTTTGGCAGCGGTGATCACGATCTCATCGCGAATGGCGACCTTGCGCGCCTTGACCAGCTTATCCAGCTCCAGGCGCTTCAGTCGCACCTGAGCGCTGATGTCTTCGATGGTCTTGAACAAGACGTCGATGCTTTCGGTTTGGCTCAGAGCGTGCTGCTTGGCAGCTTCAAGGCGACTTTCTACGTCGCCGCACCACTTGACCGTTTTCTCGGCGTCAGCAAAGTGCTGGTCGGTCTGCAGATCAGTGTTGATGCCTTCAATGACGGCCAGCGAGTGAGCTTTGAACTGTTCCAAGTTGCTGGCAGTAACCATGCCGGTAACTTCGATGCGCAGCGCTGGTAGCGTTTCAGGGGTGTTGCCAACGACCTCGGCCACAGCCGCGACCGGCTCGAAAGAGGCGAGGTCAGCTTCAAACTGCTTCCAGCCCTCGACCAGTTGCGCGGCCCGGCCAGCGACCGGGAAGTACTCCAGCGAAACGAAGTTGGCTTCAGTGCCGTCGGAGCAAACGAAGATCGTTTTCTCGGCACCGCTGACCAGCAGTTGCTGTTCGAGCTGCCAGTAGTAATGCGGCTCCAATTCACCGGCGCGTACCTGGGCAACCAAGGACTCGTTCCAAAGCTTATGCTCGAACAGAGTCTCGCCAAGCATGGTCATGCCGTCCATGGAGGCGAGCAAGTTGCCTTCAGTGCCAACCACCGGGAACAGATCCTCTCCAATCATGCGCTCGACGATTGGCCGTGCCATTGCCTCGGTCTCGTGGCCTTTGTCGAAGATGCGCTGCTGTGACGACGTCACTTCAGGAGTGATGCCGGTCTTCTTCAGCTTCAGCAGATCAGTGCGAGTCTGGTACTTCGAGGCGCCCATCATGGCCGGCGCCTCTGAGGCGGTGAAGTGTTGAGCGCGGAGGGCGTGCCATTCGGCTGAGCCCTGGGTGACGTTATGGATCTTCATGCGGCTTCCCCTTCGATAGGCTTCAGCTGGTTGATGGCGTCAATCTGTTGTTGAGTGAGTGCATACTTACTGCCGATGGTGGCGATCAGGTGCTCAGCCGAAGACTTGCCAGCCTCGATCGCAGCTCGCCATTTCGGTAGGTTCTCGGTCAGCTTCTCGTCTGGATATCCAGGCAGAGCTTCGGGTGCGTCAATCTTCGGAGCGCTCGAAAGATTCGCTACTTGCTCGCGATCTTTCGGCATGTCTTGCAGTTCTTCGGCGACTGGCATGCCGCGCAACACGTCAGGGAATACGTCGCGCAGAGCAAAAGCCCGGGCGCGCATCTGGCGCATCCGCTTTGGGTGCTGAGTCCATGGCCCGGCCTTGCCAACCAGGCCGGCTGTCTTGGCGTCCTCCATGCTGTAGATGCGCACCTGCTCGTTCTCGCCGCGGCGCTTTACCCGGCAAGTCGCGGTGTGGCCGTCGTCTTCCTCATACACGTACTCGCAAAGTGGCGAGCCGCGCACCAGGGCGATCACTGCGTCACCCCAGAGTGCCGGGCGGCCGTTGATGACTGCGATGTTCTGCATGGCCTGCAATGGCTGAAGGCCCAGCTCCAACCCCCACTGAATAGCCACCAGGATGTTGCCTGGATTGCCCAGGAACTCTTTCGGCACGATGGTCGATTGGGCCAGGATGTTGGCGAATTCCATCGCTTCAGTAAGCGATGAAGGAGTGAGGCTGAAGCTTTGCTTTACGGTCAAATCGGACATGCGAATCTCCCGCGCCATCCCTGCGGTGGGCGCTGATGAAAAGACTATTGGGTGAGCGGGACCGCCAGCATTACTGCTGTGCAGGCGGTCAGGATCAGGAAGGAGGATCGCCAGATGGCGAGGCGTCGGGCGTACTGCAGGCTTGTCATGCTGCGTCAGCCTTGGCCTGCTCGTACCGATCGATAGCCCGGTCAGCAGCGACCTCTTCGGCTCGGGCCCGGCCATACTCATTGGCCCACGGCCGGATCAGGGCTTCAGCTACGTCATGCAGGGCCGTAGGATGGCCCGCCTTGGATGGGCCGACCGCCTCGCAGGCAAGGTCGTGCGCCTTGCGGTGAATGCCGCGACCGTCGGCGATGACCTCGCAGATCATCCGCTCAAGCGGGTACTCGCGGTTGTCGGTCAGCAGCGGCGCGATGTGCTCCTGTGCGCCCAAGTGCTCCGCGAGGGCCTCGTACAGCGACTGGGGGGTTACCAGCGAGACTTCTTTGCCAAACGGGCGCGGCGCCGTGACGTTCTCGCCGCAGATCAGCTTGTTGATCGAGTCGTGCAGCCAGTTCGGGCCTTCCGGCGTTTCGAGGAAGTTGCTCATGACCTTGTCTCCGTCTCCAGCCGGCGCGCCAATGCACAGGCCTCGTTGTGATCACGGCGGAATCCAACGACCCTGCCGCTGGAACTGTCCACTACGTGGAAGAAGTCCCGGCCCGCAGGCTTCACCTGGAGCCGGAACAGGATCACCGGCATCACCCGGCCAACCTTCTCGTAGAACTCGGCAGTGGCAATCACAGAGCGCTCCTTGAGCACGGAAAGAATGTCGCGCCGGGTTTGAATGCTTGGGTGCATGGTCGCCTCCAGGTGGTGGGTTACTCGGTGGGGTCGGCTGGCAGCGGGTGCCAGTGGGTGGTGATGGGGCGTGAAGCGTGGCCCGGGCCGTCGGCACAGGTTTCGATGTGTTGGCATGCTTCTTCGGCGTCGTACCAGGAGCCGCCATCCTCTGAGCTGGAGTCTGCTTGCCAGCCGTCTAACTCGGCAGCGAAACAATTCCAGCTCGGCCACTTGCGCCACACGACGACGGTCTGGCCATCAGCTGGCTTGGCATCAGAGCACTTGACCCAGCCGCTCATGCTGCCTCCGGGTACTTCTCACCGCAGAACATGCAGTAGCTGCCGATCATCGACAGGTCCTGCTTGACGGTCTTGAATCCCCCGGCGCGCTTGGGCGCCTGGTACTCAACGTGCAGGTTGAGCTTGTTTTTGGTCTCCAGCGTTTTGCCCAGGATCATCGCCATGCCCTGAAGCTCAACAGTGAGTGACTGAGCCCCATCGGGGAGCTGCGTGGCGATCTTTTCCTTGGCTTTGGCTTCAACTTCGGATGCGCAGTTGCACATGGGAATTTCCTCGGTGTGACCGCATTGGCCAGGAGCCAGGCGCGGGTGACCAAACCCACCGTGAAAGGTGGCCTGGCGCCTGCCGATGCGGTCGAATGTGAAGGGAAGGGGTGGGGCGCACGGCAGGATTCGAACCTGCATCCTTCCGCCAGTTAGCGGGGGCTCTATCCAGTTGAGATTACGCACGCTCTAAGGGGATGCGGGATGAATCGGGAGCCACTCTCCGGGGCAAACCGGGTGTCGGGACGCCTCACCAAAGGGCGAGACGCTACCCACGCTCACAATTCGCGGCGATCAACTCGCGTTCAGAGTGGCTTCCGATGAACCCCGCTAAAGGAACATCGGGCCTGCTTTTGGCTCACTGCAGGCTGGTGGTTGAGAGCCGCTGGTGGAACAGCGGATGCCGCGCTCGACGCTACCAACATCGAGCATTTCCCGTTGCTGATACCCGCCGGGATTAGGGTCGAAGGAGAAGGCTGCTTGACTAGGCAGCCTCACTGATCAGCTCAGTGTTTTCGGGGTGGTCTAGATTCAACGCTTGCCAAGTACTGCCTTGGTGACGACCTTGGGGAATTTCTTCTCGCGGATGTCCTTCACTTGGCTGTCGGTGAGAAGGCCGGCCATGTACAGAGTGGTGATCGAGGTGTTGATGTGGTCGAGGCGCTTTGCCTCGTCGGCGTTCATTTCCGGGAACTGCTGCGCGAACGGGCGAGCCGCCCAGCCTTGTTCGAAAGTGCGTGACATCGGTCTGTCCTTTGGTGTGGTAGGGCGGGATGCATCGGGGGTGGCAATCCAGGCCGCGCCATTGATCGCCTCTCGGCTTGCGGAATCGAACCGCTCAGCGGGATTGCCACCTCCGATGCAGCCTGCGATGGGGAGCAGAGCATCGGGCAGTTAACGTCAGGCTGACGTGGCGCTGGTTGTTCAGTCGACGCCGATGTTCCCGCCGCCGGGCTTCTGGATGGTCTTCAGCATCTCGCGCTGCAGCTCACCGATCGCCCAGGCCGCAGCCACAACGGCAACGTCGCGACACATCGCGCCTTTCACGTCGAAACCCTCAACGCTGATGCCGTCCTTGGTTATGGTCACGCGCCCGGTTTTGCGGATCTTCAATTCATCGTCGGTCGTGTACATGCTGCCCTCCAGGGCGGTTGATTTCAGGTTGCAGCGAGCTGATCCGCCCTGTTCACAAGGGCAGCGCAGACACGCTCGTCGAATCTGTCGGTTGTGCGGTATTGGTCGACCGCTTGCCGGATGACGCCGGCCTTGGCGGTGGCCCAGGCCCTGTGTGCTTCGTGCGGGCAGTCAAAGCTGCCTATGAAAAGGCGCTTGCCATGACCGTCATGTGCACGAGCTATGTAGCGTTTGCGGAACAGGTAGACGCCTGTCGGCAAGGCACCTGAACTGGCGGCGCAGTCGTTAAGCAGTGTGTTGATCCAGATCGGCACGAAGACACAGGTGTCAGGCGAGTAGCGTTTCTCCTGAGGCCTGAGGATGTCCTTGTCTAGGTGATTGCCTTCCCAAGGCTTGTCCTGCATCCAGCGCTTGAACGCGCTAAATCTCAGCCATTCCGAATCAACCGAGCAGCCTGCATAGCGGGCCGCTTCATTCTTGCCGGGAGCGAAACACCTTCTGATTACTCCCTTCCATCGGTTGTAGAAGGGGCAACCATCTGTGGTTCGCTCGTCGTTGATGCCCACGCCGTAGATGATGCCTTTTCGCATGGTCGTTCCTCTTGTCACCAAAACCACCTGGTGCAAGTGGCTTTGGTGAGCACCCGGTCCCCCAGGTGCTTCAGTGAATCGTCAGGCGGCGCGCACCTTGCTGGCTCGCGCCTTTTTCTCCACGCCGTCCACGTCCACCACCAGGTACTCACCGCCGCCCCGGCCATGGCCCAGGTTCTTGGTGCCCACGTACTTGCCCGAGCTTTCGGTACCGCGAGGGTTAGTGAAGATGACGGCCTGGCCTTTCGTGAATCCGCTCATGGGAGCTCCTTTCTGTTGGGGTGATTTCCCGGATGCCACTCATGGAATGGCACCTGGTGAAATCCCGGCCTCGCTACTGGCGACAGGCAGGGGTATTGCGTCAGCGGTGTTGGCCAGTTACCCGCCGCTGATTGCAGGGCTGGCCGTTCGTCGTCGGTGTGGGCTTCGAGCTTCCTCCTCATGGCGGCAATCAGTGCCTGTTCGCCATGGATCGCAGGTCCCTACAACATGCACGCTGCAGCTCGTTTGCCCGGTTGACTGGGCAGGGTGCATGAGGTCCGGCTCCCCTCAATGCCGAAGCTCGGGGCGCTAATTCAAATCGGTGTCTCTCCCTTCTGCCGCTGGGATTCGCGGGGCGCATTGCTTGCCAGGTCATTCGCTCGGTTAAGGCATTTCGCCTTCGTCAGCCGTACAGGGTTCTCCCTGTCGTGGGCAGCCTTTCGGGGCTGTCTGGCGCCGGTCGCCGGTAGAGGCAATGCGGTCTGTTGGTTGTTGCGCTGGTTGTTAAAGAGCATCGGCTTGAGGGCCTCCCGAGGGGCTGTGTAGCGCCTCGATGGAATGAACGATAAGCCAATGCCTAATTTTTGTAAATAGGTAATGCCTAACTTTTTTCGTAAGTGCCTAATCCGCTTTCCGGGCTTGCATCGTTCGATAGCTCGGGTAAGCTCTGCCTAATACTGGATGGATGTACAGTTAACGGAGGAAGGTATGGCCAAGCAGAAGAAGTCGACTCCACAAGCGCGCCAAGAAATGACAGCCCTCGAGCGGCTGGGCCTGCGGGTCTCGTCGATGATCAATCACCCGATCGCGCAATCGCAGCGCTGGGTGACGATCCATCGCTTGGATACGGACGGAGACATGGAGTGGGAGGAGGTGATGGGGCTGCTGGCCGAGACGCCGGAGCTGGACCTGACGTTCAACGACGACGAGAGCGTGACGGTCCGCTGGGAGGAACAGAGCGCCGAGGATAGAGACGACTTGGTCGTGGAGAAGGGTTGGGAGGAGGAGAGGGTAGAGGAGGAGGCACCTTTTTGACGAGCATGAAAAAGCCCGCCGAGGCGGGCTGGTTCTAATTGTTCTCGCGCCAATCTTTAGCTAATCGAGCAAGATAGCGCATGGCAGATCTATCCCTAGCCTTGGTATGCGCGTCAGGCCAGAACATCGCAAGGATCAGATAACGATTCTCATAAAGCTCACCCGGAACGTAAACCAGCGCTGCGTCATCGCCAGGCCGGCCAAATTTGCAGACCCTGTCATGCTGAGGCACGCCTTTCGGAAAGGAGTTGGGCGGGATCCTGATATGGATGTGCATTAGGCATGACTGGAGTGCCAAAGGTGGTTGCGTGTAGGGCACGTCGCGACCAAAAATCGACGGTATGACCAGGCGATTTGATTCCATATACGAACGGAATTCGCTCAGCAGCAGATCTGAAAGCCTTGGGTGTTTCTCGTCTATGGGAGAGAAAAACTCACCAAACGTCCCTGGATGGAAAGATACCTCTACCGTCATCGAGTGCCTTAGGCCAGCTGGCCGAGTCTACGTGTCGTGTGCTCAGCCAGGTCGCGCAGACCGGTACGGCTCAGATCGCTCTGGAACTCTTCAGGCTTGACGAAGAACTGTTGATAGATGCTGTCAATCGTAGTCATCCTAGTGCGAACCTTCGCGATCGCCCTGCGCAATGCGATGTGATCGGGTTGCAGTGGAGGAGGCACATCAGCCAAACGAAGATTTTCTTCAAGCTGCCTAACAGCCTGAAGGAGCTCGATATTTTTGAGATACTTGGTATCGTCCAGCGAGCTCGACTTCATGACTGCAGCTACGCTTTGAGAGTAGACCGAATCAAGCTCAGCCCAGCCTTGTGTTAGCTCGGAGATAGCTCCGCGCAGGTTGGATAAGCTGACTGGGTTGGCACATGATTCACGCACTGCGCGTGAGTCTTCTTGATGCGAGATGGTCGAGTAGTCACCTACCAAGGCGAGAGCGGCGACTATAAGGGCCGGTGCTGCCGCTTTGATTGACATGAAAGCCTCCATTTGAAAACTCGATGGCGAAATTCGCCAAATCGGACCGTGATTATCGGCTCCGTAGAGAAATAGTCAATCCACCTCGCGCCACGAAATCGTAAAACCGATAAACGTGGCGCGCAGGATCACTATAGTAAAGACGGACAGGGTAGGCGTAGGTTCAGGTCATTTGGTTCGAATGTAGCGGATCAAACCAGATGAGCGTTCCACACCAGCAGCACCCTGGCCTGGATGTAGGTCATATCCCGCCGGATCAGTCGATCCTTGTGCCTCGGGTTGTCCGAAATCATCTCGTAGTGCTCTTCATCAGCCACCTGCAGGCGCTTGATATAGAGCAGGTCATCCCAGACGAAGAGGTATATCCCGTCACCCACGAAGTCGCGGACGTTGATGTTCACGATCAGCGGGTCACGGTGCTTGATGGTGGGCTCCATCGACTGGCCCCAGCCGGTGACCACCTTCAAGTGGAAGTGCTCTTCGAACTCAACACCCAGCTCGCGGAGATGGCTCGGGCTGACGCGGATGTCCTTGAGCATTTCCGGGTAGTCGTGCGTGGCCTGGCCGTTGCCCATGGCCGCACGCACATCGTAGTGAGCAATCCGAACCTCATCCCCGACGAGCCCCGGGCGGGAGAAGTCGACGGTGATTACGTTGCCCTGGTCCGAAGCTTCGGCAGCTGCCATCAGCTGCGCGCGGGCACTTTCCGGCAGGTTTTTGCCCTGCTTGGCGAGCATGTTGCGAACCATATCCGCAGCCGAGGTGGGCGCCGGCTCTTCAACCGAGATTGAGGCGGCGTCCGGCAGACTCTCGTAGGTAAATCCTGGGCGCAGACCCCAATGCTCAGGGCCTACAACATCAGCGAAGTAGGCGATGACGTCCATCAGCTTCGACTTGTCGATTCTGCCGTTTTTCACCCAGCCCTGTACCGACGGAGGCTTCACCTGGAAGTCGTCTGCGAGTTGTTTCTTCGATACGCCCTTGGCGATCCGCGCTGCCTCAATGGCTGCGCCTAGTTCAGGTCCGGTAAGCATTGCCTAATTAGGCCTATCGCCAGTGTGGTTAGGCAATGGCTTGTACGAAATAAGGTAATGCCTTATATTCATCGGTAAATCTCCAGGAGAGAACTCATGAAATCAGCAGAAGCAGCCAAAGAAGCATCCCGCGTGCTGGGCAGCCAGGCGGAATTGGCGCGCCGGCTGAATGTTGCGGCACCCACCGTCAACCAATGGTGTTCAGGAGAGCGCACGGTCCCAGCCAAGCGCGCACTACAGATTGAGGCGCTTACGAATGGCGCTGTGAATCGTGCCGATCTGTGTCCTTCGTTCCCATGGAGCCAGATCGACAGCAACCCGACCCACGCGCTTTCCGCCGCTTAACCACTTTCAACCACAAAGGAACCCACCGTGTCGTACTTCGACCCCGACCACCTGCACAACAAGCCCACCAAGGTTCGCTTGGATGAGGCTGCCGACGATCTGCTGTCGGCGATGGCTCGCTTCAAGCGCACGCAGAAGGCTGTGCTCGCCAGGGAAATTCTGGAACGCGGTCTCGACCAGATGATGCAAGAGCTTAACGCGAAGACTGACGTGGCCTGAAGTGGCCGAGGAGGCCCTGTGCCAGAAAGCAAAGAGCTGGAGATCCAGCTCGACGGGAAGGGCAATTCAGATCTGGAGTTTCTTGCCAGGCAGAAGGGCTTAACCCCTGAGCAACTGGCGGCACAAATCATCAATGAGGCTCTCGACCGGATGACGAGAACAGAGCCCGGCCGAAGCAATGTTCGGTCGTTTCGAAAGGGCTGATAAGCCCCTGAGGGACTCATGAGGAACTGCCGTTGAAAACACCAACACCCAAACCGCAGACGCAAAAAAGCCGGTGGCTAGACCGGCTTCTTGTACTGCATTCGTAACGCTTGTGTGAGGTCATCATATATGCATCAGACCATCCAAAGCAATACCGTGGCTCTCGCGCCACAAAACGCGAACCACGATTTCGTGGCGCGAGGTATGAGCAGCTTTGATCTGCTCGACCTGGTGAATAGCGCGCGCGCCGAGTACGGCGAAAGCGAAGTCCGCCGAGCCGACTTTACTGCTCGCTGCCGGGACGAGCTCGACGGTGAATACTACGAAACTTTCGTAGTAAGGAACTCGCGAGGTCCAGCCTCCGAAGGCCTGATGCTTTCCAAGGATCAGTGCCTTTTGGTAGCCATGCGCGAATCCAAGTCCGTCCGCCGCAAAGTGGTGTCAAAGCTCAACGACCTGGTCCAGCCCCGCGAACTCTCCCGCATGGATCTGATTCAGCTCGCCTTTGAAGCTGAACAGGCTCGCCTGCAACTGACCATCCAGGTCGAGGCCCAGGCCACAAAGATCGAGCACCTTGAAAACCTGTTCAAGGAAGGCATGACTCCGGCCCAGTTCTGCAAGGGCCTGAATGGGGTCAACGTGATGCAGGTAGGCCATTTCCTTGAGGGTCGCAGCTGGCTCTACAACGAAAGCAAGTCCGGCACCCGCTGGCGCGTTGCTGCGTATGCCCGCGACCGCTACATGACCGAGCATCAGCAGCAGATCACCCCTCACGGTAAAGACCCGTTCATCTCGTTCACGCCCATGCTGCTGCGCAAGGGCGCCGTGCGTCTGTACGACCTGTACCTGGCCGGCGATCTGCCCATGAAGAAGAACTGGGACGGCCTGCACACCCACGACAAGGCCGTGCGGGGTGCAGCATGACTACCGACAAGGTTGACCTGAAAGCACTGGCCGCAGCCTGCGACGGCCACCAGCCATTGCGCTATATGCGCAGCCACGGCGCGCTCTACATTCGAAACGACAGCGGCATTGTGTTCGACGTACATCAGAACCGGTCATTCCCGGACCTGATGGCGCAGAACAAGGATTACGCGGACCTGGCACTAGCCTGCACGCCTTCGACAATCCTGGGCCTGCTCGCCGAAATCGATCGCATGGAGCGCGAGCAGAAGAGCGATTTGATCGCCTACAAGGCAGCCATCGAGCGACAGAACGAGCTGAGAGCTGAGCGCGACCAGCTGAGCAAAGAGCTGGAGTCGCACAAGCGAATGCTGCTGGCTGCTGCCTGTGACATCGGCGCTATCGGTGAGGCGCTGGGCGCCGACATGGACGATGACGGCAGCGCTATTGAGGGACTGGCCCAGGAGATGGCCAAAGACGCCGAGCGCCTGGACTTCCTGGAGTCGCTTGCCCGCTCTTCCTACACCGGCGCGAGCATCGTCAAAGGCGAGTCCAAAAAGTCGCTTGAGGTCATGTGGTTCCACAAGCGCGCTGGAGCACAGCCAAGCCTGCGCGAGGCGATTGATGCCGCCCAGAACACCAAGGAGGCCCAATGATGGCCCGCATTCGAACTGTCAAACCCGAGTTCTGGTCGAGTGAGCAGGTCATGTCCTGCAGTCCGCTGGCGCGCCTGCTGTTCATCGGCATCTGGAACTTCTGCGACGACGGGGGGAACCATCCGCTGGCCCCGCGCACCATCAAGGCCTTGGTCTTCCCTGGCGACGACATCACCACCGATCAGGTGAGCGCTCTGCTGGGCGAACTGGAAGGCGCCGACCTGACCATGAGCTACTGGGTCGCGGGTAAAAACTACCTGCACGTCTGCGGCTGGAAGCACCAGAAGATCGAGAAGAAAAACTTCAAATACCCCGCGCCGCCATCGGAAAACTCAGATGAGTCGGAGAGCGGTCGTCGACAATTCGCCGAGGAGTCGTCGACTGGTGGGCGACAAGTTGACCCCGGAAGGGAAGGGAATGGAAGGGAAGAACACAACACACAACGCGCGGGCGAGGAGTCGGGCTTTGACCCAAAGCTTCCGACCGAGATGGATCTTGAGTGGAAGCCAGACGACAAACTGCTGAAGGCCTACGCCAAGCGCATGGGCATCCCTGTTGACCTGTTCACCGATGAAGCGACCGCTGCGTTCGTTTGCCACTACTCGGCGTCTGGCCGCTTCGAGACCCAGGCCTCATGGGTGAGCCTCCTCGTCAAGTGGGTGAAGCGCGATGTGGCCACCGCAAGCAACGTTCGACCGTTCCCTGTGAAGCGCCAGAGCAGTGAGCCTGACTTCGACAGTACTGCATGGGCAGAGAACCTGGTGGTGCGCCCATGAAATCAGCCAACCAACTGATGGCCGCCATGGCCAACCGTCCGCCCGAGCTGCACGGCGGCCCTGTGGTCGTGTCGCTGGAAACCGCCGAGGTGGTGAACGACCTGTTCCGCCGCCTGCGCGGGATCTTCCCGGCCTGGCGCCAGGCGTGGCCATCCACCGAAGCCCTGGCCGCCGCCAAGGAGGAGTGGATCAAGGAGTTCGCCTCCGAGGGCATCCGCACGCTGGAGCAGATCGAGTTCGGCATCGAGAAGTGCCGCAAGCTCAAGAAGCCTTTCGCGCCGAGCGTGGGCGAGTTCATCGCCATGTGCCAGCCGACGCCCGAGGACTTCGGCATGCCTGCACCTGCTGATGCGTGGATTGAGGCGCTGATTGGCATGTACAGCCACGAGGGCGTGAAGATCGCCGCTGTGGCCACCGGCCTGTTCGATCTGCGCGCCGCCCAGCAAAGCGACAAGGGGCTGCAAGCGCGCTTCGACCGGGCCTACCAGATCGTCCTGCGCCGCGCCCAGGACGGCCAAGCACTCG
>NZ_QKRS01000008.1:0-1307 GCF_024261405.1 Pseudomonas sp. FBF18
GGTACGAGAGGAACACTCGGGCTGGGCAAGGCAGATTGGGCTGAGCAATCCGATACGGTTTCAGGGGCAGTATCACGACCGTGAGACTGGGCTGCACTACAACCGGTATCGGTACTATGATCCGGGGGTTGGGCGGTTTATTGGGCAGGACCCGATTAGCTACTCGGGTGGCTTAAACCTGTTTATGTACGCACCAAACGCTGTCGAGTGGACAGATCCACTAGGCTTGGCAGCGGCTGGGCAACTGGGTACATATGGAGACCTCACAGGCACAGGTAACGCTGGCGATAAGTTAGATGCACATGAATTGGTGAGAAATAAGGCCCTAGAACAGATGGGTTGCAAGGGCGGCGGGAGAATGGAAGGCAACCCGTCTATTGCATTGACGAGAACTCAGCATGTCAATGTACATAGACAAGAAGCTGCCCTTTCCAAGGTACACTTGGGCACTAACGGGAAAAATGAGTTTGAGCTTGGTGAGGATGGTAAGCCAACTAAGCGTCAGATGGATGTGTGGCAGGGGGCGCTTAGAAAATCTGGAATGAGTGCAGCTCAGGCAAAACGTTTGCGAAAAAAATCGAATGCGTTCTTACAAAACAGCTGTTGTTGCTAATTGGGAGAGTTATTTGAAAAATTTGAAAGTCAACGCGACCGTGGCCAGATTAACTGAACCTCACATGGCAGGCGGATGCCTATTGACGCAAGATATAGAATGGCCGGTCGACAAGCATGGGCATCCACTGCTTCACCTTTTGACAATGCCGGCCGAATGGGTGGAGCTTGGCGCTCAAGGGTGGATATCATTGTTTTCGCCATACTATCGAGAGGATACATTTCTTCACTGGGAAGAATTGACGGCTGAAAGAGAAAATTGTTCAGTAGTAATTTATCATGATAACGATGGGGGTGAAAGGAATGAGTATAAGGAGTTTGCATCGTCTCCGTGCAAGGTCTTAATTGAAAATGACATAGAGTGTGATTCTTCTAACAATTTCAGCTCAAGAGTCTGTGGTGTTGTGTCTTGGTTACAGGACGAGGAGTCAGTGGCAGGTGCAGAGTGCCGAATAATGTTGAATGGAGATGATTTTGATATCGCTTTTCCAGACGATGTCGGTATTTTCTCTGGCGGAGTAGTTTATGTGTTTTTAAACGAAGGATTTAGTGAGAAATCGCGGCCTAGCGTGCAAGGCGTGATGACTTTTCAGTTTACCTAATGTGCGGTTAGTTTGTGCTTGAATATTTTACAATTCGCAGGCCGGCACGGGCTGGAATCAGCTTGAACGGGCCATGCGCCAGCGTGAGCTGGG
>NZ_QKRS01000008.1:2185-262843 GCF_024261405.1 Pseudomonas sp. FBF18
TAGGGCTGAGTAACCCGCTACGGTTTCAGGGGCAGTATCACGACCGTGAGACTGGCCTGCACTACAACCGGTATCGGTACTATGATCCGGGGGTGGGGCGGTTCGTTAGCAAGGACCCGATTAGTTATGCGGGTGGGTTGAATCTCCACTTATACGCACCAAATCTTATCGAATGGGTTGATCCACTCGGGCCGGAGAAAGTCGTTGCAGCTAAGAGTCGTGTGCAAGCCTTGAGGCTAGCACAACAGCATGCTCAAGTTCCGATAGTAGGTCGAGGAGGCGAAGACATTACTACTCAGCAACTTAGAGTTGAGAGCAGAGGTAAGAATTATGCATGCCTGTGCGCTAGAGACAGTACGCTGGGGCGGGAGGAAATAGGCGGTCAGGCGCAAGTTTTTGATCATCCAGACGGACATCCTCATATGGTAGGTGAAGGATTCCCTGCTCATCATGACGGGTCGCATGTGCACGCGAAAAACAAGAAGGGTGAAGGCATAATATTTACTTATCCTGGGTAGCTGAAATGATTGAAGTATTGATTCATAGGTCGAAATTTGAATATTTCAAAAAAGGAGCTGATGGGTTTATCTCGTCTTTGCCAGCAAGTGATGAAGATAATTTTTCTGCTGTGATGGTTCGCGATCTAAATGGTACGCTAGGGTTCAATGCAAACCCGATTTCACAAAATATTTTGGATGATCTGCTAGGAGAATGCTACTGCTTGCGCGGCTCTGGCAGTATTAATCATCCAAGAGCATTCCCCAAGGGGCGCATGCCGAATTTTTTCTTTAAAGATAAAGGCGGTGCATTTGCTAGGATAGTTGCTATGCATGAGCGTTATGTTCTAGATATGAAAAAGTATAGTATTATTTCCCGGCATAGACGCATTAAAAAACCTGAACCTTCTGAGCTATCTCACTTCTTGAAAAATGAAAGCAGGATTGAAAGCCCATTGTATGAAAGTCTGTTGTCTTCTTGCGAGTATTTTGGGATTTCTCAACGTGCTCAAGAACACGGTTGGGGAGCATTTGATTTGATTTCCAGGGACATGGATGGTTTCTTGACCAAGTTAGAAAGCTTAGTAGGCGATGAAGGACGCCTAGTGTTCATCGAAAAGATGCGAGAGATGCCCTGTTGGTAGGGTGGCCAGCGTTGTGATGACCTGCGTTTTGACCCCATGGGGCGGCTGGCGAGCGTACCGCCAGCCAGGGTAACCAGTCGCAGACCGAGCGCTTTGTCTATGCCGGCAATGGCAATCTGATCCAGACGCTCAATGCGGCGAGCAAGCTTTAGTGGTTCCATGACGAGGTGGGCAATCCACCGCGCATTACTGGATTTCAGGGGCAGTATCACGACCGGGAGACCGGGCTGCATTACAACCGGTATCGGTACTATGATCCTGGGGTGAGGCGGTTCGTTAGCAACGACCCCATTAGTTATGCGGGTGGGCTGAATCTGCACCAGTACGCGCCAAAACCTGTGGGTTGGGTAGACCCATTGGGGTTGGAAGGTTGTGAAAAGGCATGTAAGTCTCGAAACAAACCGCCGCCGCCAATGGAAGCATCAGAAGGAAGGCCGCACTCAATTTTTGAGCGTCCGGGTGTTGATGGCCAGTACACGACACACTATTGGGATGGTACGTGGAAGGAGTACCGTGGGTCGGGCAAAGATCACGGAAATATTCCTAGACCGAATATTAAAGAAGCAACAAAGAATCCCACACCAGATGGTAGGGTTTTTATCCCTAAGGTGCGTGTCCGAACACCTCTCCCACATGAGGCTCCAACAGGTGAGTGAGTCAAACCATTTCAAGTCATATGATTATAAGTCATTTGCATTAGCGAATAATGATCATGTTGTAACGGGCATTGATTATTTATGTTCAATATACAAGTCGCACGAGCTTGCAGGCGATTTTATTCTTTGGTTCGCTAGGCTTATATGGCCGGCGTTCAAAATGCTAGATGGTAAAGTTTTTGTTGTTGAATTGTTTAATGCCGAGCTATTCCAACAACATTTAGATGCGAAAAGTACGCCTGCTCAAACTCAGTTCTGGATGAACCTGCTAGAAATAACGGGCGTGTTCGACAAGCTTTCGTTTGATCAGGCCATGGAGGTTGCTGTAATAGTTTCTGAAAGCTGGAACTCTAAGATCTTGAAAGAATTTGGTGCGGAGCATGCCTTGGCACGGCATGTATTGGATGAAGATACGGGGGAGATATTCGTTACCATAGGGCTTTCATTCGAAGAAAATAACGAGCCTTAAGTAGATTTCAGTCTAAAAAACGCAATAGGCAGGCAGGGGAAATCCTGCTCGCCCGGTGCGTGGAAATGGGGGCAAGTTAGTTGCTTGCGAGTGATGATGAAGATGCCACCTTTAGACGTAGTCGGAAAAGTTATCAGTGGGCACGATGCTGGGTTGTATGTCAAGGTGATTTTTGATTCGGGTGATACGGGCGGTTATTATGTATTAACCTCAAATGAATATGATTTTAGTGTGGGGTTTGATGACTGGGTTGAGTCGAAAGAAATTTTGATAAAGTACTTTGCAGAGTCGGATTGGGTTATTGATTGGTTGGGCTAAGGCAGTTTTGGGGGGCGACTAAACTCGGTTAAAAGTGCATGTATGCATCTTCTGGAGTTTTGAATGCGCTGCAATACATTGTTGTTTGAGGGTTTGCATCTGCCTCGCCCAAGCCGACCGCTCCTCATACACCTCCCCCCACGCCTTGTACTGTCCCGCCCACGCCATTTCGCCATTTTGGTCGGTCAGCTCCATTGGCGTGCCCAGGTGATCGCACTGAGCGTTCCGAACCCAGCAAAATTTGGATCGCAACCGTTTAACGGAAGAGTAGTTCGTGGAGAGTATCGAGGTTTTCGGGTGGAATATGATGAAAGACATAAATCTCACATCAATGCGTTCAATAGAAAGAAAAATGTGCGAACCATTTGCTTTGATGCTTCAGGAAAAACCGTGACCAAAATAGTAAAGAGATTTAATCCATGGGTTTCTCAAAAAAATGTCAAGAGTTTATCGAGTTGCATGCATGTAGCGATCACGAAGAGGTAGATGTTTTTAAAGTTATAAATGACAACTTCCCCATTAGCTGTTCCTCCATTGACTGGAATCGTGTAGAAAACAAAACAACATATGAAAGTGTTTCGCGAAGTGATCTTAAAAGAGAACTAATTTCAATTTTGAAAGTTATAGGTTTTCAGTCATTCCATGATTTTTTTGTTATGCATATGGATAATGCAATCCCCTTGTTGAAAACAGGTATTTACGAGTGGCTAGACTTTGTGGATGAACTAGATTTTGTTGATACATTATTTTTGTCGGTTGACAAAAAATTAGTGATTCATTGGGACTTCTACAAGAATTTGCATGTAAGAATAATCGGGTAAGGCAGCCGTTCCAGGCATCCAATGCCGCAAGCAAGCTGCACTGACTCCAGAGCGAATCCGGTATCTGTTGAGGCGATGGTACAACACTACTATTTTTTTGCCGGAATAAGAAGTAAATGAATTTTCCTAACGTTATGAATCCGCAAGCATTGACTACGATATATGGAGGGATGCCAAATTTTCTAGGGTCAGATATTACAGAGGTTAATTTCAGGCGGGATGAACCAAGGTTATCTATTAAGCTGGTTACTCGAGAAAAGCCTGAGAATAGCCCTGTGAAGTGGCCAAGAAATTATGATGCGGTCTATATTGAACTATCATTTATAGGGAGTAAATGTATCGATTTTAGCGAGTGGGGCTATGAGAATGTTATTTGTGAAATTTCGTTTGATGTCGTGGATGAGGCCGTCGCTATAAAGATACGCTGCGTTGATAATAGTCGACTGAAATTTACTTGTGATTTGGTTCGTGTCGAGAGCGTGCGGCATGGTCTCACTGGTACCCCTTGACGAGCTAACTCCACGCAGATCGGCTCGCGCAGCATCGACCTGCGTTCGACAGCATGGAGATTTCACCCTACAACATCCTCTCCAACCCCACCGCCTTGCTCACCCACGCATTGAATCGTCGCCACAGTCCGCCTGGCTCTGTCGTCAACGTGTGCAACTGCCCATTGTCCTCGGTCACCCACACCAGCTTGCCGTCGACCAGCCGCGGCTCGTAGCTTAGCGCCGGGGCCATGCCCTGCAGTGCCAGGTCGCGGGTGTACTCGGCCAGTTGCGGGCTGTCCACCAGCACGCCGACCTCGGTGTTCCACAGCACCGAGCGCGGGTCGAAGTTGAACGAGCCGATGAAGGTCTTCTGCCGATCGAACACGATCGCCTTGCTGTGCAGGCTCGAGTCCGATGCACTGCCGAAGTGATGGATACGCCCGCTGCTGGGGTCGCCGGGCTGGCGGCGCAGTTCGTACAGTTTTACCCCGTGTTCCAGCAGCGCCTTGCGGTACGGCGCATAGCCGCCGTGTACCGCCGGCACGTCGGTGGCCTCCAGCGAGTTGGTCAGCAGGCTCACCGACACCCCGGCGTCGGCATGGCTGGTCAGGTACAGCAGGCCGGTCTCGCCAGGTACGAAGTAGGCCGATACCAGGATCAGCTCACGGTGCACGTCGTTCAGGTCGGGCGCCAACTGCTGGGTCAGCAGCAACCGCGGGTCTGGCTCGGCCTGGGCCAGCACCTTGCTTGGCGCATCCCACAGCGCCTGGTTGTGTGCCCAGATCAACTCGTTGCGCCACGAATCCAGGCGCGGGTGGGTCTTGTAGGCCATCAGGCGGTCGTACAGTGCCTTGCGCTTTACCCTGGCCTCGCTCAGCGAAGCCTCCAGGCGCTCGCGGCTCACACGCAGGTCGTCGGCGTTCGGGGTGCTGAACATGAAGTCGCCAATCGGTCGGCTCAGGGCGCTGTTCCAGTACTGGTCGAAGCTGTGCCCCAGCTGTTCGGCCACCGGCCCCACGCCCAGCATGTCGATGTCGGTGAAGTTCAGGTTGGGCTCGGCGTCGAAGTACTCGTCACCCAGGTTGCGCCCGCCGACGATGGCCATGCTGTTGTCCACCAGCCACAGCTTGTTGTGCATGCGCCGGTGCTGCAGCGACAGATTGAACAGCCTGCCCAGGGCACGGGTCACGCCGGTGCTGCGCCCCAGGTGCAGCGGGTTGAACACGCGAATCTGCACCTTCGGATGCGCCGCCAGGGTGGCGATGACCTCGTCCAGGCCGTCGCTGGTGGTGTCGTCGAGCAGGATGCGCACGCGCACGCCACGGTCGGCAGCCTGCAGCAGTTCGTGCACCAGCGCGCGGGTGCTGAGCCCGTCATGCACGATGTAGTACTGCAGGTCGATGCTGCTCTGGGCGTTACGGATCAGCTCGGCGCGGGCGTGGAACGCCTCGGTGCTGTTGGGCAGCAGGCGAAAGCCGGACCGCCCCTCATGGGCGCTGGCCTGGCGCTGCACCGAACGGCCAAAGGCCGAGTCGCTGGCGGGCAGGGCCTGGGTCACGGTACGGGGCGTGCTGGAGGTGGCGCACCCGGCAAGGGTGAGCGCCAGCATCAGTAACAGCGCGAAGGCCCTGGGTTTGGTCAAAGGGGCATGTCCTTGAGCAGGAAGGCAGTTGGGGGTTGGACCACGCGGGGCGGCGCAACGTTACCCGCCGCGCTCATCCTCGGCCAGTAGACGAATGGCGGTTTCGCCGACCTTGCGCACGGCCGCTTCGATTTCGGCAGTGGCGCGGGCGGCAAAGTTCATGCGCAGGCAGTTGCGGAACTTGCCCGACGCCGAAAAGATGCTGCCCACCGCAATCTGCACACCTTGCTCAAGTAAAGCCCGGTTCAGGCGCAAGGTGTCGAAACTTTCCGGCAGTTCCACCCACAGCACGAAGCCGCCCTGGGGCCGGCTGGCGCGGGTGCCGGCGGGGAAGTAGCGGCTCACCCAGTCGATCATCTGATCGCGGGCGCGCTGGTACTGGCCGCGCACACGGCGCAGGTGCGGCTGGTAGTGGCCGCCCTCGATGAAGTCGGCAATCGCCAGCTGCGGCTGGGTAGCGGTGTAGCCGGTGCTGATGTACTTCATGTGAATCACCCGCTCCAGGTAGCGCCCCGGCGCCACCCAGCCCACCCGCAGGCCGGGTGCAAGGGTCTTGGAGAACGAGCTGCACAGCAGCACGCGGCCGTCGTCGTCGAACGACTTGATGGTGCGTGGGCGCGGGTAGGTGTAGGCCAGGTCGCCATACACGTCGTCCTCCAGGATCGCCACGTCGAAGCGCTGGGCCAGGGTCAGCAGGGCGCGTTTGCGCGCCTCGGGCATGATGTAGCCCAATGGATTGTTGCAGCTGGGGGTCAGCTGGATCAGCTTGATCGGCCACTGTTCCAGGGCCAGCTCCAGGGCTTCGAGGCTGATGCCGGTGAGCGGGTCGGTGGGGATCTCCAACGCTTTCATGCCCAGGCCCTTGAGGGTCTGCATGGCGCCGTGAAAGCTCGGTGATTCGACCGCGACGATGTCGCCCGGCTGGCACACCGCGCGCACGCTGATCGACAGGGCTTCCTGGCAGCCGGTGGTGATCACCAGGTCTGCCGTGCTCAGGCTGCAGCCCGAATCGAGCATCAGCCGCGCCACCTGCTCGCGCAGGGCTTCGGTGCCGGCGACGGTGTCGTAGTACAGGCCGGGCATGTCCTGGCGCCGGCTCAGCTGCGCCAGGCTGCGCAGCAACGGCTTGAGGGTGGGGCTGCCGACATCGGGCATGCCGCGGCCCAGTTGCACCACGTCCTTGCGCGGCACGCTGCGTACCAGCTCGAACACCTGGTCCCATTGCGAGATATCCACAGGGCGCTGGGCCGGGCGGCTGACGTCGGGCAGGGCGGGTAGTGGGCGATGGTCAGGCACGAAATAGCCGGACTTGGGCCTGGGCGCCGCCAGCCCGTGGTCTTCCAGCACCCGATACGCCTGCTGCACGGTACTCAGGCTCACGCCATGCTCGACGCTCAGGGCCCGCACCGACGGCAGGCGGTCGCCGGGGCGGTAGAGGCCCTGCTCGATGCGTGCGCCAATCAGTTCGGCGAGGTTGACGTAGAGGGTCATGGCGTACTCCTGGGCGGGCAAGCGGCTGGCAACCGGTACAGATTGGGCAAAAATACAGCATTCAGCGCCGTTATCGACACATCTGTATGGAAATAATACCTGGCGGTTGAATCTGTAATGCCTTGCAGCACCCGCGCATCATGGCTGCACGGTTACCCACCCTGGAGGAATGAAGCGATGAACGGCGCGAGCGATGCAGGCCTGCCACTGTGCACCAAAGGCGAGGTGGCGCGACATGAGGCGCCCGCCAGCCCGAGTCGCTGGGCTGTGATGATGCGGCGGTGGCGTTCACGCCATGCACTGCTGCAGCTCGATGCCGAGCAGCTGCGCGATATCGGCCTGACCCGAGACCAGGCCGTGAAGGAAGGTCTCAGGCCATTCTGGAGACCCTAGGCCAGTGCCTTGAGGCGGTGCCACAGCATGCCCAGCGCCAACAGCGGCGAGCGCAGGTGCTTGCCACCGGGGAAGGTGATGTGCGGCACCTGGGCGAACAGGTCGAAGCGCCCGCTCTGCTGGCCGCTGATCGCCTCGCCCAGCAGCCGCCCGGCCAGGTGCGTGGCGTTGAGCCCGTGGCCGGCATAGGCCTGGGCGTAGTAAACGTTGGGCCGGTCGCGCAGGCGGCCGATCTGCGGCAGGCGGTTGGCGCCGATGCCGATCATGCCGCCCCACTGGTATTCGATGCGGGTGTCGGCCAGTTGCGGGAACACCTTGAGCATCTTGGGCCGCATGTAGGCGCCGATGTCCTGCGGATCGCGCCCCGAGTAGTGGCAGGCGCCACCGAACAGCAGGCGCCGGTCGGCCGAGAGGCGATAGTAGTCCACGGTCACCTGCTGGTCGCACACCGCCATGTTCTGCGGCAGCAACTCGTTGGCCAGGGCTTCGCTCAGCGGTTCGGTGGCGATGATGTAGCTGCCGGCCGGCAGCACCTTGCCACTGAGCTCGCGGTCCAGGTCGTTGATGTAGGCATTGCAGCACAGCACCAGCGTGTTCGCCCGCACCGAGCCCTTGGCGGTGTGCACATGCACCTGCGGGCCGTGCTCGATGCGGGTGACACGGGAATGCTCGAACACCTGCACGCCCAGCTGGCGCGCGGCCTCGGCCTCGCCCAGCGCCAGGTTCAGCGGGTGCAGGTGCCCCGAGCCCATGTCCACCAGGCCGCCGGCGTAGCGACGCGAGCCGACCACCGTGTGCATCTGGTCGGGCTGCACCAGGCGCAGCTCATGGGTGTAGCCCAGTCCGCGCAGTTCGTCGATCTCTTCGCTGAAGCCCTCGAATTCCCGTGGCTTGTTGGCCAGGTCGCAGTAGCCCCAGGTCAGGTCGCAGTCGATGGCATGGCGTTCGATGCGCTGGCGCACGATGTCCACTGCCTCCAGGCCCATCAGTTTGAGGCTGCGCACTCCCTCGCTGCCGATCACCGGGGTGAATTGGTCCAGGCCGTGTCCGACCCCGCGAATCAGCTGTCCGCCATTGCGTCCACTGGCGCCCCAACCGATCTTGTGCGCTTCGAGCAGCACCACGCTCAGGCCGCGTTCGGCCAGTTCGATGGCGGTATTGAGGCCCGAAAAGCCGCCGCCCACCACGCACACATCACAGTTCAGCTCGCCTTGCAGGGGCGGGTACGCCGGTTGCCCGGCGCTGTGGGCAGCGTAGTAGGAAGTGGTATGCACGTTTGAAGGATCCTGGTAGGGGCTGTGTGGAAAATTTGACACAGCATAGGCGGTGCTTTGATCGGCAGGCAACCGTGGGGCAAAATGGCGCTTCAGCCTTTCCCGCCACGAGTCTGCCATGAGTTGCAACAGTCACAAGATCCGCTTCCTGCGTGAGCAGATCCCGTCGTTCGCCTGCGTGCCGGGCTGCCACGATTGCTGCGGCCCGGTGACCACCTCCAGCGAGGAAATGGCGCGCCTGCCACGCAAGAGCGCGGCCGAGCAACAGGCCGCGCTGGATGAGCTCAACTGTGTGCACCTGGGCCCCGAGGGCTGCACCGTGTACGAGGAGCGGCCGCTGATCTGCCGCCTGTTCGGCACCACCCCGCGCCTGCCGTGCCCCAATGGTCGCGGCCCTGCCGAGATGATCGACCCGCAGGCCGAGCGCCTGGTGCACCAGTACATCGCCAGCACCCGCCAGGTGCTGGTGTAAGGCTCAGTCCGGGATCGGCAGGTTGAGGCTTTCCTTCACCTCTTCCATCACGATGTAGCTCTTGGATTCGCGCACGTGTGGCAGCTTGAGCAGGATGTCGCCCAGCAGCTTGCGGTACGAGGCCATCTCCGAGATGCGCGCCTTCACCAGGTAGTCGAAATCTCCCGATACCAGGTGGCATTCCAATACGTGGGGCAGCTTGAGCACCGCGCGGCGAAACTCTTCGAAAGTGTCCCCCGACTTGTAGTCCAGGCTGATCTCGACGAACACCAGCAGGCTGCCCTTGAGGTGCTGCGGGTTGAGCCGGGCGTTGTAGCCCATGATGATGCCTTCGCGCTCCAGACGCCGGACCCGCTCGGTGCACGGGGTGGTCGACAGGCCGACCTTCTCGCCCAGTTCGGTGAACGAGATGCGCCCGTCGGTCTGCAGGATGCGCAGGATGTTGCGGTCGATCTTGTCCAGTTCACGTTTGCTTTGATGCTGGGTTCTCATAGTGGATGCCCCTCCGTAAAAGCCGACCCTGCCGAGAATTCTCGCCAAATATAGGCTTTTATATAGTGAAAAGCACTGCCTCTACCTTCCTATACTGCGCCCATCCATGCCTTAAACAACAAATGTGTGCGGTACGCCGCCTCGAGGGATAACAACATGCGCGTTCTGGTACTTGGTAGCGGCGTCATCGGGACCGCCAGTGCCTACTATCTGGCTCGTCAGGGGTTTGAAGTGGTGGTGGTCGATCGCCAGCCGGCGGTGGCCATGGAAACCAGCTTCGCCAACGCTGGCCAGGTATCGCCGGGTTATGCCTCGCCCTGGGCTGCACCCGGTGTGCCGCTCAAGGCCATCAAGTGGCTGCTCGAGCGCCACGCCCCGCTGGCCATCAAGGCCACCGCCGACATCGACCAGTACCTGTGGATGGCGCAGATGCTGCGCAACTGCACGGCCAACCGCTATGCGGTGAACAAGGAGCGCATGGTGCGCCTGTCCGAGTACAGCCGCGACTGCCTCGACGAGCTGCGTGCCGAAACCGGCATTGCCTACGAAGGCCGCACCCTGGGCACCACCCAGTTGTTCCGCACCCAGGCGCAACTGGACAACGCGGCCAAGGATATCGCCGTGCTGGAACAGTCCGGTGTGCCCTACGAGCTGCTCGACCGCGACGGCATTGCCCGCGTGGAGCCTGCCCTGGCCAATGTCACCGACATCCTCGCCGGTGCCCTGCGCCTGCCCAACGACCAGACCGGCGACTGCCAGCTGTTCACCACGCGCCTGGCCGAAATGGCGCGCGACCTGGGCGTGGAATTCCGCTTCGGGCAGAACATCGAGCGCCTCGATCACGCGGGCGACCGGGTCAACGGCGTATGGATCGACGGCAAGCTGGAAACCGCCGATCGCTACGTGCTGGCCCTGGGCAGCTACTCGCCGCAACTGCTCAAGCCGCTGGGCATCAAGGCCCCGGTGTACCCGCTCAAGGGCTACTCGCTGACCGTGCCGATCACTGACCCGGCCATGGCCCCGACCTCGACGATTCTCGACGAGACCTACAAGGTCGCGATCACCCGCTTCGACAACCGCATCCGCGTCGGCGGCATGGCCGAGATCGCCGGTTTCGACCTGTCGCTCAACCCGCGTCGGCGCGAAACGCTGGAGATGATCGTCAACGACCTTTATCCTCGCGGCGGCGACTTGAGCCAGGCCAGCTTCTGGACCGGCCTGCGCCCGACCACCCCCGACGGCACGCCGATCGTGGGCGCCACGGCGTTTCGCAACCTGTTCCTGAACACCGGCCACGGCACCCTCGGCTGGACCATGGCGTGCGGTTCGGGTCGCCTGCTGGCCGACCTGATGGCGCGCAAGAAGCCGCAGATCAGCGCCGAAGGCCTCGACATTTCCCGCTACAGCAACAGTCAGGAGACTGCAAAGCATGTCAATCCAGCGCCAGCTCACCAATGAGCGCATGAGCCAGATCGTTACCCACAACGGCACCGTCTACCTGTCGGGCCAGGTGGGTAATGACCTGAACGGCGACGTCGGCCAGCAGACCCGCGAGGTGCTGGCCAACATCGAGCGGCTGCTGGACCTGGCCGGTACCGACAAGAGCCGCGTGCTGTCGGCGACCATCTACCTCAGCGACATCGACACCCAGTTCCAGGCCATGAACACGGTGTGGGACCAGTGGCTGGCCAAAGGCAATGCCCCGGCCCGCGCCACCGTTCAGGCCCGGCTGTGCAATCCGCAGATGCTGGTCGAGATCTCGATCGTCGCCGCCCTGCCGTAATCCGTTTCCCAACTCACCCGACTGCCAGAAGGCTGCCGTCATGCGTCCCGCCCGTGCCCTGATCGATCTTCAAGCGCTGCGCCACAACTATCAACTCGCCCGCGAACTGACCGGCGCCAAGGCGCTGGCCGTGATCAAGGCCGACGCCTACGGGCACGGCGCGGTGCGCTGCGCCCAGGCGCTGGAGGGCGAGGCCGACGGGTTCGCCGTGGCCTGCATCGAAGAGGCGCTGGAGCTGCGTGCTGCCGGCATCAAGGCCCCGGTGCTGCTGCTCGAGGGCATTTTCGAAGCCAGCGAGCTGCCCCTGATTGCCGAGCAGGACCTGTGGTGCGTGGTGCATTCGCTGTGGCAGCTCGAAGCCATCGAACAGGCAGGCCTGACCCGCCCGATCACCGTGTGGCTCAAGCTCGACACCGGCATGCACCGCGTCGGGCTGCACCCCAAGGACTACCACGGCGCCTACCAACGTCTGCTGGCCAGCGGCAAGGTGGCGCGCATCGTGCTGATGAGCCACTTCGCCCGTGCCGACGAACTCGACAGCACGGCCAGCAGCGAGCAGGTGGCGGTGTTCGAAGCCGCGCGCCAGGGCCTGAGTGCCGAGGTCAGCCTGCGCAACTCGCCGGCCGTGCTGGGCTGGCCGCAGGTGCCCAGCGACTGGGTGCGTCCGGGCATCATGCTGTATGGCGCCACGCCCTTCGAGGTGCCGCAGGCCCAGGCTCAGCGCCTGCAGCCGGTGATGACCCTGGAATCCAAAGTGATCTGCGTGCGCGAACTGCCGGCCGGCGAGCCGGTGGGCTACGGTGCGAAATTCATCAGCCCGCGCCCCACCCGCGTGGGTGTGGTCGCCATGGGCTATGCCGACGGCTACCCGCGCCTGGCACCCACCGGTACCCCGGTGCTGGTGGCCGGCAAGCGCAGCCAGCTGATTGGCCGCGTGTCGATGGACATGCTGTGCATCGACCTCACCGATGTGCCCGAGGCCGGGCTGGGCAGCCCGGTGGAGTTGTGGGGCAAGCACGTGCTGGCCAGCGACGTGGCGATCCAGGCGGGCACCATCCCGTATCATATCTTCTGCAACCTGCGTCGGGTGCCGATGGTGTACAGCGGCAATTGAGGCGCCAAAGCGGACGGGCTGCGGGTCGAAGTGTTGTAAATACTGAACGCTGTTGCGATGATACCGTTCAATTTCGACCCCACGTGTTCGTTTAGGAGGGCCCAGGCCTTGGACGTCGGTGAACGACTGCAAGCCATTCGCAAGCTCAAAGGCCTGTCTCAACGCGAGCTGGCCAAGCGGGCGGGCGTGACCAACAGCACCATCTCGATGATCGAGAAGAACAGCGTGAGCCCTTCGATCAGCTCGCTGCGCAAGGTGCTGGGCGGTATTCCGATGTCGATGGTGGAGTTCTTTTCCGAAGAGCTGCAGCCCGAGAACCCGACCCAGATCGTGTACAAGGCCAACGAACTGATCGATATATCCGACGGCGCAGTCACCATGAAGCTGGTCGGCAAGGCCCACGCCAGCCGCGCCATTGCCTTTCTAAACGAGATCTACCCGCCCGGTGCCGACACCGGCGAAGAGATGCTCACCCACGACGGCGAAGAGACCGGCATCCTGCTCGAAGGGCGCCTGGAGCTGGTGGTGGGGCTTGAAACCTTCATCCTCGAGGCGGGCGACAGCTACTATTTCGAGAGCACCAAGCCGCATCGATTCCGCAATCCCTACGATGAGCCGGCCCGGCTGATCAGTGCCGCCACCCCGGCCAACTTCTGAGCCCACGCGTGTCGCCAATGCGCGGCGGATTGTCGCGGCTAAACCCCTTTGGTCTTTAGGGTTGTTTCGGTGAGGCGGGGTTCCCGCTATACTTGCGCGGCCTGCGAAACCGTGGCCGCGGGCGTGACTAGCCACCATGAGGGTGTACGCGTGAATCTAATCAAGACAATGCTGGCCGTACCAGCAGCCGTAGTAGCCCTATGGGCCGTCAACGCCCAGGCTGTGACCAATGACGACATCGCCAAGCGGCTGGAGCCGGTCGGTCAGGTGTGTGTACAAGGGCAGGAATGCAAGGGCATGGAAGTGGCCGCCACTGCCGGCGGTGGCGGTGCCAAGACCCCGGATGAAGTCATCGCCAAGCACTGCAACGCGTGCCATGGCAGCGGTCTGCTGGGCGCACCGAAGATCGGCGATACCGCCGCCTGGAAAGAGCGCGCCGACCATCAGGGCGGCCTGGACGGCATCCTGGCCAAGGCCATCACCGGCATCAACGCCATGCCGCCAAAAGGCACCTGTGCCGACTGCTCGGATGACGACCTCAAGGCCGCCATCGAGAAGATGTCCGGCCTCAAGTAAGCCCGACGCTGCAGCTACAAGGCCCGCCACGTGCGGGCTTTGTCGTTTCTGACGCTGGCCATTGCAGCAAACGCGGGGCATGCTCGGTCCAACCCTGGAATCACGGATGCCTAGGAGGCCGAGATGGCGCACCGCTGTTCGATCGAGATCGCCGTGGACGAAGTGCTGGCGCGTTTGCCGGCGCACATCCACATGGGCCTGCCACTAGGCCTGGGCAAGCCCAACCGCTTCGTCAATGCGCTGTATGCACGGGTGCGTGAGCTGCCCGAGCGGCAACTGACCATCTATACCGCACTGAGCCTGGGCCGCCCGGACCTGGGTGACGGCCTGCAGCGGCGCTTTCTCGAACCCTTCGTGGAGCGCGTGTTCGCCGACTACCCCGAACTCGACTACCTGCAGGACCTGCGCCGCGACCGGTTGCCGGCCAACATCCGCGTCGAGCAGTTCTTCATGCAGCCGGGCAGCATGCTGCACAGCCACATGGCCCAGCAGGACTACGTCAGCAGCAACTACAGTCATGCGGCCCGCGACATCAATGCCAAGGGCCTGAACCTGGTGGCGCAGATCGTTGCCGCCCACCCCGAGCGCCCCGGGCACCTGAGCCTGAGCTGCAACCCCGACATCACCCTCGACCTGCTGCCGATGATCGCGCGCCGGCGTGCAGCCGGTGAAACCATCCTGATGCTGGGGCACGTGCACGACGAGCTGCCCTACATGCCGGGCGACAGCGAACTGGCGCAGGACGATTTCGACCTGTTGATCGACGCCCCGGAAACCACTCGGCTGTTCTCCACGCCGAACATGCCCGTCACCACCCAGGACCACTTCATCGGCGTGCACGCCAGCACCCTGGTGCGCGACGGCGGCACCCTGCAGATCGGCATCGGCGCCATGGGCGATGCGCTGGCCGCCGCGTTGCTGGCGCGCCAGGGGGATGCGCCGGAGTACCAGGCGCTGCTCGCCGACCTCGACCTGGCGCCCTGGCAGGTGCTGATCGAGCGTGAAGGCGGCACTGCGCCGTTTGCCCAGGGCCTGTATGGCTGCAGCGAGATGTTCGTGAACGGATTGCTCGCGCTGGCGGAGGCGGGCGTGGTGCGCCGGCCGGTGGCCGACGGGGTGCTGGTGCATGGCGGTTTCTTCCTCGGGCCGCAGGCGTTCTACCAGCGCCTGCGCGAGATGCCGCTGGCGCAGCGCAAATCCTTTGCCATGCACGCGATCAGCTTCATCAACGAGCTGTACGGCGACGAGGCCCTCAAGCGCGAACAGCGCCGCGATGCACGCTTCATCAACACCGTATTCACCATGACCCTGATGGGAGCGGGGGTGGCCGACCAGCTCGAGGACGGTCGCGTACTGAGCGGGGTGGGCGGGCAGTACAACTTCGTCGCCCAGGCCCATGCGCTGGAAGGCGGGCGTTCCATCCTGCTGCTGCGCAGCTGGCGCGAAGCCGGCGGGGAGGTCAGTTCCAACCTGCTGTGGACCTACGGGCACTGCACCATCCCGCGGCATCTGCGCGATATCGTGGTGACCGAGTACGGCATTGCCGACCTGCGCGGGCAGACCGACGCCGAGGTGATTGCGCGGTTGCTGGCGATCAGCGATTCGCGGTTCCAGCCCGGGCTGATGGAGCAGGCGAAAAAGGCCGGCAAGCTGGCGCAGGATTTCGAGCTGGATGCGCGCTTCACGCAGAACACGCCGCAGCGGCTGGAGACATTGCGTGGGCGGCATGCGCGGTTGTTTGCCGAGTATCCGCTGGGCAGCGATTTCACCGCTGAAGAGAAGGACCTGCTGCGCGCGCTGAACTGGCTCAAGAGCAAGTTCAAGTTGAGCGAGGCGCTGGAGCTGGGCAAGGCGGCACTGGATGCGCCGGGGCCGGAGCGGTATCCCGAGCATCTGCGGCGCATGGGCCTGAGCGAGCCGGACGGGCTGAAGGAGGACCTGTACCAGCGGTTGCTGCTGGCGGCTTTGCAAACTACCGCGTAGAACGCTTTCGCCGGCAAGGCCGGCTCCTGCAGGCGGTGGAGCACCTGTAGGAGCCAGCCTTGCTGGCGAAGCGGTCGGTAAGCCTTACTCGATAAAGCTGACCACACCACCGTCCAGCGACTTAACCCGGGCCAGCGACTCGACGCGATAGCCCTGGCTGTCCAGCTCGGCACGCCCGCCCTGGAACGACTTCTCGATCACGATGCCCAGCCCGGCCACGGTTGCGCCGGCCTGCTTGATGATCGAGATCAGCGCCTGCGACGCCTTGCCGTTGGCCAGGAAGTCGTCGATCACCAGCACGCGGTCGCTGCTGTTGAGGTGACGCGGCGAAATCGCCACGGTGTTCTCGGTCTGCTTGGTGAACGAGTACACCGAAGCCACCAGCAGGTTCTCGGTCAGGGTCAGCGACTGGTGCTTGCGGGCGAAGATCACCGGCACGCCCAGCTTCAAACCGGTCATCACCGCCGGGGCAATCCCCGAGGCCTCGATGGTGACGATCTTGGTCACGCCCGCATCGGCGAACAGACGGGCGAACTCGTCGCCAATCAGTTGCATCAGCGCAGGGTCGATCTGATGGTTGAGAAACGCATCGACTTTGAGAACCTGATCGGAAAGCACGATGCCTTCTTCGCGAATCTTCTGGTGCAGTGCTTCCACTGGTGAAATTCCTCGATGTAGCCAAAAGGCCCCGGCAACAAGCCAGGGCAAAGGTGGATTATCTATCGTTTGAGCATGGCGCGGATATCGGCCAGGGCCGTATTGCCACGCACGGCTTTGACTTCCGTGGGTGTATCGTCCAGGCCTTCCCAGGCCAGGTCGTCATCGGGCAATTCATCGAGGAAGCGGCTTGGCGCGCAATCGATGATCTCGCCGTACTGCTTGCGCTTGGCGGCAAAGGTGAAGGCCAGGGTCTGGCGTGCGCGGGTGATGCCCACGTAGGCCAGGCGCCGCTCCTCCTCGATGGTGTCGGCCTCGATGCTGGAGCGGTGCGGGAGGATTTCCTCTTCCATGCCCATGATGAACACGTAGGGAAACTCCAGGCCCTTGGAGGCATGCAGCGTCATCATCTGCACGCCCTCGGCGCCTTCTTCCTCTTCCTGCTGGCGTTCGAGCATGTCGCGCAACACCAGCTTGCCGATGGCTTCCTCGATGGTCATGCCGCCTTCCTCGTCCTTCTCGAGGGTGTTTTTCAACGCCTCGATCAGGAACCAGACGTTGCCCATGCGAAAGTCCGCGGCCTTGTCACTGGAACTGTTGGTACGGATCCAGTTCTCGTAGTCGATGTCGGTCACCATGCTGCGCAGCGCGGCGATCGGGTCTTCCAGCGCGACCTGCTCGCGCACCTTGTCCATCCAGCGCTTGAAGCGCTGCAGGCGATCGGTGAAGCGGCTGTCCAGATGCTCGCCCAGGCCCAGCTCCTCGCTGGCGGCATACATCGACACCTTGCGCTCGGTGGCGTAGTTGCCGAGTTTTTCCAGGGTGGTGGAGCCGATTTCGCGGCGCGGCACGTTGATCACGCGCAGGTAGGCGTTGTCGTCGTCCGGGTTCACCAGCAGGCGGAAGTAGGCCATCAGGTCTTTTACTTCCTGGCGGCCGAAGAAACTGTTGCCGCCCGACAGGCGGTAGGGGATCTGGTGGTGTTGCAGCTTCAGCTCGATCAGCTTGGCCTGGTAGTTGCCGCGGTAGAGGATGGCGAAGTCGCTGTACGGGCGGTCGGTACGCAGGTGCAGGCTGAGGATCTCCATGGCCACGCGCTCGGCCTCGGCTTCCTCGTTCTTGCAGCGGATCACGCGGATCTCGTCGCCGTGGCCCATCTCGCTCCACAGCTGCTTCTCGAAGGCGTGGGGGTTGTTGGAGATCAGCACGTTGGCGCAGCGCAGGATGCGGCTGGTGGAGCGGTAGTTCTGCTCCAGCATCACCACCTTCAGGGACGGGTAGTCGTCCTTGAGCAGCATCAGGTTTTCAGGGCGCGCGCCGCGCCAGGCATAGATCGACTGGTCGTCGTCACCCACCACGGTGAACTGGTTGCGCGTACCGATCAGCATCTTCACCAGCAGGTACTGGCTGGCGTTGGTGTCCTGGTATTCGTCCACCAGCAGGTAGCGCACCTTGTTCTGCCACTTCTGCAGAATGTCGGGGTGGTCCTGGAACAGCTTGACCGGCAGCAGGATCAAGTCGTCGAAGTCGACCGCGTTGAACGCCTTGAGCGTGCGCTGATAGTGCGCATACACGATGGCGGCGGTCTGCTCCTTGGGGTTGCGCGCGTTCTCCAGGGCCTCGGGCGGCAGGATCAGGTCGTTCTTCCAGGCGCCGATCATGTTCTTGATCTCGTCGACGCCATCGTCCCCGGAGTATTCCTTCTGCATGATGTCGGTCATCAGGGCCTTGACGTCGGTTTCGTCGAAAATCGAGAAACCCGGCTTGAAGCCCAGCCGTTCATGCTCCTTGCGAATGATGTTCAGGCCAAGGTTGTGGAAGGTCGATACCGTCAGGCCGCGCCCCTCGCCGCCGCGCAGCAGGGTGCCCACGCGCTCCTTCATCTCGCGCGCCGCCTTGTTGGTGAAGGTCATGGCCACGATGTACTGGGCACGGATGCCGCAGTTCTGGATCAGGTGGGCGATCTTGCGCGTGATCACGCTGGTCTTGCCGGAGCCAGCACCGGCGAGCACCAAAAGAGGGCCGCCGACGTAGCTCACGGCTTCCTGTTGCCGGGGGTTGAGTCGGGACATGACGTTAACCGGGGGTCGCTGAAAAATAGCCGGGCATTTTAGCAGGCGCAGAGCAATTGTGCCGCGACCGTCTGACAGTGTGACGTACCACGCGATCTTAATTTGCCGCTTTTGATACTTTCCCGCAGGATGCGTGGCGAAATACCGCGGGATCAGGACGAAGGAATGTCGTGAGTTAAAGTGAAAACCATTTACATTTGATGGTTCAGGATCGAGCATCCCGCCCACATCGTCATTGACCGCGTTCTCGTGCTAAGGAGCCAGCTTGTCTACGCTTGTCGAACCGTTGCGTCTGCTTCTGCTGGCGGACGGGCCGCACTGGGCCGTTGCCCTTGGTGAATGCCTGCTGCCGCTGGGCGGTGGCGCGGTGCTGGTGACCGCACCCGGCTGGGACGCGGTCGACAGCCTGTTCGCCCGCGACCGCAACGCGCTGGTGCTGGCCACCCCGGGCTTGCAGCCGGCGCCCGGGCGTTGCGACCTGCCCATGGTGCTGCTGCTGGAGCAGGAGCCGAGCGAGGCGCCGCCGGGTGTGAGCGACTGGCTGGTGTTCGAGCAGCTGAGCGGCGACATGCTGCGCCGCTGCCTGCGCCATGTGCGCGAGCGAGGTGTGCTCGAAGCCACCCTGCAGCGCCTGGCCGAGCAGGACCCGCTGACCGGCATTGCCAACCGCCAGGGCTTCCAGACCCTGCTGGCCGCGCGTCTGGCCGAAAACGACGGGCGCGGTGTGGCCCTCGGGCACCTGGACCTGGACAACTTCCGCCACGCCAACGATGCCCTCGGCCACCAGGCCGGTGACCGCCTGATCCTGCAGGTGGTCAGCCGGCTCAAGCGCCAGCTCGAGGCAGGCGATCAGGTGGCGCGCCTGGGCAGCGACGAATTCGCCCTGCTGATCGACACCCGGCGCGAGCCGCAGCGTGCCGAGTGGATGGCCGAGCGCATCACCGAGGCCCTGGCCGAACCCTACTGGATCGACGGCGAAAGCCTGCTGCTGGGGTGCAGCCTGGGCGTGGCGCATGCCCGTGCGCAGGCTGGTGCCGACCCGCTGATGTGGCACGCGCACATCGCCATGCAGCAGGCCAAGAGCACCCAGGGCTGCACCTTTCACATCTTCAACGAGCGCATCAACCGCAACGCACGCAGCCTGGCCGACCTGGAAAGCGAGCTGCGCCGAGGCCTGCGCCGCGACGAACTGGAACTGCACTACCAGCCACGCCTGGACCTGAGCGACGGACGCATCGTCGGCCTGGAGGCACTGGTGCGCTGGCGCCACAGCGAGCGTGGCCTGCTGCCACCGAGCGAGTTCGTGCCGCTGGCCGAGCAGAGCGGGCTGATCGTGCCGCTGGGCTACTGGGTGATCTCGCGTGCCCTGCGCGACATGCAGGCACTGCGCGAGCAGGGGCTGGCGCCATTGCACATGGCGGTCAACCTGTCATTTCGCCAGTTTCAGGACAGCCAACTGCTGGCAACGCTGGGGCGGCTGATCGTCGAGCACGGTGTGGATGCGGGTTGGCTGGAGTTCGAGCTGACCGAGACCGCAGTGATGCGGCGCAACGACCTGGTCAAGCAGACCATGGACGCGCTGGGACGCTTGGGGGTGCGGTTTTCGCTGGATGACTTCGGCACCGGCTTTTCGTCGTTCGTGCACCTGAACAGCCTGCCGATCGCCCTGCTCAAGGTCGACCGCAGCTTTGTCGGTGGCATGGAGCAGCGCGAAGAGAACCGCAAGCTGGTGCACGCCATGATCAACCTTGCGCACAACCTGAACCTGGAGGTGGTGGCCGAGGGCGTGGAGACCGAGGAACAGCTGGCGTTGCTGCGCAGCTTTGGCTGCGACCAGGTGCAGGGCTTTCTGATCAGCCGGCCGTTGCCGATCGAGCAACTGGTCGAGTATCTGGTGCAGGGGGCGGGGCAGGGCGCAGTGGCGCTGTAGGCCCCGTCGCCGGCATGCGCGAAACAGGGTAGGAGCCGGCCTTGCCGGCGAACAGGCCCTCAAGGTTGTACAGAAACCTGTGCCATCTGCGAACTGCCCAGCAACCGCCGCATCCGCCACTCGAACGCCACCGTCAGCCCGATTGCCGCACACGCCAACCCCAGCGCCAGCCCCCACCACACGCCTACCGCGCCGCCGCCCATGGGAAACGCGAACACCCACGCCGCCGGTGCGCCGATCAGCCAGTACCCGGCCAACCCCACCAGGAACGTGGTCTTGGCGTCCTTGAGCCCGCGAATAGAGCCCATCGCGATGGTCTGAATACCGTCGAACAGCTCGAACCACGCCGCCACCATCAACAGGCTCACCGCCACCCGGATCACATCGGCGAAGGCCGGGTCCTGGCGGTCCAGAAACAGCCCCACCAGCGCCTCGGGCATCAGCCAGAACAGCAGCGAGAAACCGAGCATCATCGCCGCGCCAAAACCGATGCCCACGCGCCCGGCCTGACGCGCCGCCAGCAGGCGGTCGGCGCCGTAATGCAGGCCCACACGCATGGTCACCGCGTATGACAGGCCCGCCGGGATCATGAACGCGGTCGAGACGATCTGCAGGGCGATCTGGTGCGCGCCCAGGTCGGTGGTGCCCATGGTGCCGATGCACAGCGCTGCGAAGGCAAACAGCCCGACCTCCACGATGTAGGTGCCACCAATCGGCAGGCCCAGGCGCCACAGCTCGCGCAACGCCGGCAGGTGCGGGCGGCTCAGGCCCTGGCGTATCGGGAAGTCCGCGTAGGCCGGGTGGCGGCGGATGTACAGCGCCAGTGCGATGGCCATGGCATTGGCCACCAGCGCGGTCACCAGGCCGATGCCCATCAGGCCCAGCTTCGGCAGGCCGAACATGCCTTCGATCAAGGCGTAGTTGAGCAGGAAATTGACCACGGTGCCGACCAGGCTGATCACCATCACCGGCGTCGAACGCCCCAGTGCACTGGTGAACCCGCGCAACGCCATGAAGCTCAGGTAGCCGGGCAGGGCCAGCGGCAGCACCAGCAGGAACTGGCTGGCAAAAGCCACGTTGCCAGGTGTCTGGCCCAGCATCAGCAGCACCGGCGACAGGTTCCAAAGCACCAGCGCGGCGACGATGGCCATGCCCCAGGCCAGCCACAGCCCGGCCTGGGTCAGGCGCGTGGCACCGGGGTTGTCGCCCGCACCCTGGCGAATCGCGACCAGGGTACCGACGGCGGCAATCACTCCCAGGCAGAAGATCGACACGAAGGAATAGCTGGCCGCGCCCAGCCCGCCACCAGCCAGGGCCTCGGGGCTGATTTTGGCCATCATCAGGGTGTCGGTGAGCAGCATCAGCATGTGCGCCAACTGCGAGGCGATCAGCGGCCCGGCCAGCCGTAGCAATGCCTTGAGTTCGGTAACGGGCGCAGCCTGCATGATGCAGCTCCTGAAAAGGGAAGGGTGAGCCGTGGATTCTCGGCCTTTGCGGGCCATTGCACAAAAGGATAAAAACGATCATTGGCATGATTAAAACTCATGTGAGTATGATCCGTGCCAACCCGTATTTCATTGCTGGAGCACGCCCGCATGTCACGCCGTTTACCGCCTCTCTACGCCTTGCGGGCGTTCGAGGCCGCTGCCAGGCACAGTTCGTTCACCCGTGCCGCCGATGAGTTATCGATAACCCAGAGCGCGGTCAGCCGGCACATCCGCACGCTGGAGGAGCACTTCGCCTGCCGGCTGTTTCTGCGCAATGGCCGCACCCTGCAGTTGAGCGAGGCGGCGCGCCTGCTGTTGCCCGGTGTGCGCGAGGGTTTCGCCGCACTTGAGCGTGCCTGCAACACCCTGCACAGCGAAGATGGGGTGATCCGCATGAAGGCCCCTTCGACCCTGACCATGCGCTGGCTGCTGGCGCGCCTGAGCCGTTTTCGCCACTTGCAGCCGGGCAACGAGGTGCAGCTCACCAGTGCCTGGATGGACGTCGACCATGTGGATTTCAACCATGAACCCTTCGATTGCGCAGTGCTGTTGGGCGACGGGCATTTTCCGCCGGACTGGGAAGTCAGCCCGCTGTTCCCTGAACTGCTGATACCGGTGGGTGCGCCCGCGCTGCTTGATCAGACGCCCTGGGACGTGGAGCAGTTGAAGGCCTGCGAACTGCTGCATCCCACGCCCGACAAGCGCGACTGGCGCAGCTGGCTGGCGCAGATGGGGCTGACCGAACAGGTCTCGCTCAAGGGCGGCCAGGTGTTCGATACCCTCGAGCTGGGCATGATCGCTGCCGCGCGAGGGTATGGTGTGTCGATGGGGGACTTGCTGATGGTGGCCGAGGATGTCGCCCAGCGGCGCCTGAGCCTGCCCTGGCCGACGGCGGTGGCCAGCGGCCTGAATTACTACCTGGTGTGGCCACGCACGCGTCCCGGTGGCGAGCGTCTGCGCCGGCTCAGCGACTTCCTGCAGGGCGAGGCCCGTGCGATGGACCTGCCCAAGGTGCAGATACTGGGGGCAAATGAGCCCAACATCGGCGATTGAACGTTTGCGCAGAATATCCCTGTGATGCACTCAAGTAATCGATGACGCCGCCGAATCAGTGGGGTCGAGAGCCGCAACCAGAATGGCTCCACTTCCCCATGCCGACGGTGCAGCGTGATCAGGATGATCCGGCCCCCATTGCCAGGAGCTTCCATGTCCCAACCCCGTGCCCGAATTGCCTCGCAACTCGGTATTGCCCTGGCCGCCGTGCTGGCGGTCGTCATTACCGGCAGTACGCTGTTTGCCCTGCGCTCGCTCGACAGCGCCAACCTGATCACCCGCCAGGAACACCTGGCCAGCGAGGCACGGCTGCTCGCCGACCAGCTCGACACGTTCCACAGCACCTTGCGCGAGAGTACCCAGCGCCTCAGTGGCCTGTTCGAAAAACGCTTTGCCGGCGGGCTGCGGCTTGCCTCCGACCAGTCACTCAGCGTGGCCGGAGTGGCCACGCCGGCGCTGTACCTGGCGGACCATGCGCTGAACAACGATTTTCGCGAGGTTGACGACTTTCGCCAGATGACGGCGGGTGTTGCCACCGTGTTCGTGCGCAGCGGTGAGGACTTCATTCGTATCAGCACATCGCTGACCAAGCAGGACGGCAGCCGCGCCATCGGCACTCAGCTCGATCACCAGCACCCGGCCTACGCGCGGCTGATGGCCGGGCAGCCCTACGTGGGGCGTGCCGTGCTGTTCGAGCGCTCGTACATGACCCAGTACACACCGGTGCGTGACGTGTCGGGACGGGTCATCGCGGTCCTGTTCGTCGGCTTCGACTATACCGACGCGCAGAACGCCCAGTTCGACAACCTCCGACGCTTCCGTATCGGCCAGACGGGGTCGCTGGCGCTGCTGGACGAACAGCAACACTGGTTGGTGGCGCCAGCAGGTGTCAGCGACACGGCACTGGCTGCCCACCAACTGGGCGGGTTTGCCGCGCATGCAGGGGAAGGGCGCTTCTGGAACGATGGGGTCGAAACCCTCTACAGCGTGGCCATGCCCTTTGCCGACGGCCCGTGGACAGTACTGGCAAGCATGCCCAAGGCCGAAATTCGTGCCGTGACCTGGAGCGTGGGCGCAAGGTTGGCCATTGGCAGCCTGCTGGCCATGATGCTGGCGGTGGGCGCCACCCTGTGGCTGCTGCGCCGCAAGCTGCGGCCGCTGGCCGACCTGGTGCGTCAGGCCCAGGCCCTGGGCGCGGGCGACCTGAGTGCCCGCCTGGCGGTGGCCAGCCACGACGAAATCGGCCAACTGGCGCGCAGTTTCAATCAGATGAGCGAAGCGCTGGCGAGCACTGTGCTGCACATTCGTGATGCCTCGCAGCAGGTCAGCCAGCGTGCTCAGGCGCTGGCGGGGCTGTCGTCGGGTGCTTGCGAGGGCATGGAGCAGCAGTCGGGCGAAATCACCAGCATGGCCGGTGCGGTCGAGGAGTTCAGCGCCACCTCCCTGAACATCGCTGACAACATGGGCAGCACCGAACGCATGGCCCAGGACAACGCGCAGCAGACGCGCATTGGCCGTGCGTCGATGGACGAAGCGTCCACCTCGTTGCAGCAGATCGCGCAGGCGCTGGGCAGCACCGCGACAGTGATCGATACCCTTGGGGTGCGCTCGAAGGAGATTGGCGGCATTGTCGGCACCATCACCTCGATTGCCGAGCGGACCAACCTGCTGGCGCTGAACGCGGCCATCGAGGCGGCACGGGCGGGCGAGCAGGGGCGCGGGTTCGCCGTGGTGGCGGACGAGGTGCGCAACCTGGCGGCGCGCACCCGCGAAGCCACCGACGAGATCTCCGGCATGATCGCCAGCATTCAGCAGGAGACCGGCAACGCCATCAGCACCATGGAGCAGGGCAACCGCTTGATGGAGGAGGGCTTGCAACGCAATGCCAAGGTCGCCGAGGCCTTGGCGCGCATCGACGAGCAGAGCCGGGCGGCGGGGCAGCAGTTTGCCGCGATCACCACCGCGACTCAGGAGCAGAGCAGCACGGCGACGTTGCTGAGCAGCAACTTGCAGAGTATTGCGCTGGCCAACAGCGAGCAGCGCGAGGTGGCAGCCAACCTGGCGGCTACGGCGCGGGAGCTGGAGGGCTTGGCGGGGCAGCTGCGGGCAGAAGTGGGGCGGTTTGAGGTGGGGCATTAAGGGCCCCTTCGCCGGCAAGGCCGGCTCCTGCAGTGTAGGAGCCGACCTTGCCGGCGAAGCTGTTAAATCAGCCCAGGCAGGTTCAACGCCTGCGCACACGCTGCCAGCGAGCGCCGCTCGCTCTCGGCATACAGCGCCAGCTCATCCTGCACCGACTTGCCCAGCGCCTGCTCGAACGCGTCGCGGTTGGCATTGCTGCCGTACTCGCTCTGCGCGCCTTCGCCCAGGTTGGACTGGAAGATCCCCGCCGCACTCACCGGCAGGAAGTCCTCGTAGACCAGGGCTTCGAAGTGCACATGCCCGGCTTCGATCAGCGCGCTCAGCGAGGTCGGCCGCTGCGCCTGGTCGCGGGCACTCAGGCCGGCTTCGGTCGGGAAGTAGCGGAAGTACGCCAGCCCCTGCTCGCGCATCTGCGCCAGGTCGTCCGGGAAGGCTTCGAAACGCTTGCCCAGCAGGCTCATGTAGCGCTCGGCATTGGCCTCGGCCGGCACGCCGCCCAGGTCGGCCCGCGCTGCGTCCAGCAACTGGTCATACAGCACGCGACCCTTGGGGGTCAGCGCCGCGCCGCGTTGCTCGATCTCGCCGAAGCGTGCGGTATGGCTGCCCCCTTCGCTGCCCTGCTGGTCGGTGAATGCCACGCGCTCCTGCAAGGCCTTGAAGCTGGTCTGACGCAACAGGATCGGGCAATGACGCGGTGGCGGGCCCTCGATCACGGCCTTGGGCGGAATGCCCTTGGCCGGCATGCCGACCTGGATCGCATCGATGTCCAGGGTGCGCGGTGTCAGGTGGTTGATGTGCGGGCCCTTGAAGGCCACCACATCGGCGATCAGGCGGTGCTGGTCGTGCAGTTGCTGGTACTGCTCGGCCGTGACCGTGGCGTCGTGGTGCCAGCGGAAGGTGTGCAGTGCTTCATTGACGAACGCCTCGGCGTCGGCGGCATTCAGGCCTGCGTCGGCTTCGAACTGGGCAATCAGTTGCAAGGCACGCGGGGTGAAGATCTGCCGCTTGGCCAGGATCGATGCGGCCAGCTCGCGCAGGGCCGGGTTGTCGATCAGCTCCAGGCGCAGCAGCGAAGTGAACACGCGGAACGGGCTGATGTGCAGCGACTGCTCGTGCACCGCGCGAAACGCGGTGGAGTGCACCGGTACGCCGGCCGAGCTGAGGTCGTAGTAGCCCACCGGGTACATGCCCATCACCGCGAACAGGCGGCCGATGGTCGCCAGTTCCTGGGCGGTGCCGACGCGGATGGCGCCGTGGCGTTCCTGGTCCAGGCGTTCGATCTCGCCGGTCCAGCGTAGGGCCTCGGCCACCTTGGGCTGCTGGGTCATCACCTGTTGGTTGATCTCGCTCACCAGTTCCAGCAGGGTGCCGTAGAGCGGCACCTCCTGCTTGTACATGAGCGACATGGCCGCGGAAAACTGCGCGCGAATGCTGTCCGGGCTGACGAAATCTTGAGCGGGCATCGAAAGCTTCCTGGTGGTAAAAGTCACCCTTACATGAAAGCGAGGAATGCAGGCCGGGCACAAGCGAAAAAAATTCGAGGGATCATTCCTGTAATTCAGGACCTCGGCGCGGTCGCCTGTTCACGGATCCATTCCACCAGGCTGCGCACCTTGGGTACCTCGGCGGCATGTTCGGCGAACGCCACAAAGTACGCGCCGCTGCTGCGCATCGCGTAGGGCCACGGTATCACCAGCTTGCCCTCGGCCAGTTCCTGCTCCACCAGATAGCGTGGCACCAGCGCCACGCCGCAGCCCGACAACGCGGCGCCCACGCACATATAGAAGGTATCGAAGCGCGGGCCGTGGTAGCTGTTGGCCGAGTGCAGGCCCTGTTCCAGAAACCACTCGTGCCAGGCCTCCGGGCGCGAGGTGCTTTGCAGCAACACGCGCTCGGCCAGCTCGCCGGCCTCGGTCAGGGTATGCCCCTGCAGCAGTTCCGGGGCGCACACCGGCACCACCTCGTCGCCGAACAGCTCGATGCACGTGGCCCCCGGCCAGGTGCCCTGGCCATAGAAGAACACCACGTCGGCGGTGTTCTGCAGCAGTGCGAAAGGCTCCATCTCGTTGCAGATATCCAGGTGTATATTCGGGTAGCGCTTGCCGAAGCCCTTCAGGTGCGGGATCAGCCAGCGCACGCCGAAGCTCGGCTGGGTGGCCACCTTGAGCACTTCGGTCTGCTGACCGTAGGACAGGATGTAGCGGCTGGACATGTCGACCTGGGTGAGGATCTTGTTCACCTCGGCCAGGTACAGCGCGCCCGCCGGGGTCAGCTGCAGGCGTCGGCGGATCCGCAGGAACAGGTGATGGCGCAGCATGTCTTCGAGCTGCGCCACCTGCTTGCTCACCGCGCTCTGGGTCAGGTGCAGCTCTTGCGCAGCGCGGGTGAAGCTCAGGTGTCGGGCGGCCGCCTCGAAGCATTGCAGGGCGGCCATCGACGGCACCAGACGTTTGGACATAGCGGTATCACTCACCCGTCGAATCATTACCTGGCGGAATGATGTGCAGAATAAAGGTCGTTTGTAGCGCCAGAGTGATCGGATTAATACTGATCCCATCACCAATTACAACCACTCACCGCCTTGCAGGAGAAGAATAATGGTTGATGGATTGCTCGACCGCCTGGGTGTACCGGCCTCTGCCTACACCCATGGCAACCATCCCGTTCACACCCCGATCGACGGCAGCGCGATTGCCTCGGTGCACCTGGAGTCCAAGGCTCAGGTACTGGGCAAGATCGAACAGGCCGAACAGGCCTTCCTGGCCTGGCGCAACGTGCCGGCGCCGCGTCGCGGTGAGCTGATCCGCCTGTTTGGTGAAGTGCTGCGTGAGCACAAGGCGCAACTGGGCGAACTGGTATCCATCGAAGCCGGCAAGATCACCCAGGAAGGCCTGGGCGAAGTGCAGGAAATGATCGACATCTGCGACTTCGCCGTCGGCCTGTCGCGCCAGCTGTACGGGCTGACCATCGCCTCCGAGCGCCCGGGCCACCACATGCGTGAAACCTGGCACCCGCTGGGCGTGGTTGGCGTGATCAGCGCCTTCAACTTCCCGGTGGCCGTGTGGGCGTGGAACACCACTCTGGCGCTGGTATGCGGCAACGCCGTGATCTGGAAACCATCGGAAAAGACCCCGCTGACCGCACTGGCCTGCCAGGCGCTGTTCGAAAAAGCCCTGAAAGCCTTTGGCGAAGCGCCGCAAGGCCTGGCGCAGCTGATCATCGGCGACCGCGACGCCGGCCAGGCACTGGTCGACGACCCGCGCGTACCGCTGGTTAGCGCCACCGGCAGCACCCGCATGGGGCGCGAAGTCGGCCCACGCGTGGCGGCACGCTTCGGTCGCAGCATCCTCGAGCTGGGTGGCAACAACGCAATGATCCTGGCCCCGAGCGCCGACCTGGACCTGGCCGTGCGCGGCATTCTGTTCAGCGCCGTGGGTACCGCCGGGCAGCGCTGCACCACCCTGCGTCGCCTGATCGTGCACCGCTCCATCAAGGACGAAGTGGTGGCCCGCGTCAAAGCCGCCTACGCCAAGGTACGTATCGGCGACCCGCGCCAGGACAACCTGGTCGGCCCGCTGATCGACAAGGGTTCGTTCACCGCCATGCAGGACTCCCTGGCCCGTGCCCGTGATGACGGCGGCAGCGTGTTCGGCGGCGAGCGCCAGTTGCAGCAGCAGTACCCGGATGCCTACTACGTGAGCCCGGCGATCGTCGAGATGCCTGGTCAGAGCGAGGTGGTGCGCCATGAAACCTTCGCGCCGATTCTCTACGTGCTGGCCTATGACGAATTCGATGAAGCGCTGCGCCTGAACAACGAAGTGCCACAGGGCCTGAGCTCGTGCATCTTCACCACCGACCTGCGTGAGGCCGAGCGCTTCCAGAGCGCGGCGGGCAGCGACTGCGGCATCGCCAACGTCAACATCGGCACCAGCGGTGCCGAGATCGGTGGCGCGTTCGGTGGCGAGAAAGAGACCGGCGGTGGCCGTGAGTCGGGTTCCGATTCGTGGAAGGCCTACATGCGTCGTCAGACCAACACCGTGAACTACTCGCGCGAGCTGCCGCTGGCGCAGGGCATCGTGTTCGACTGATAACCGCGTCGGCCCCTTCACCGGCAAGGCCGGCTCCTACCGCAACCATGTAGGGGCCGGCCTTGCCGGTGAAGGGTACTTCCCGTTCCAAGGCCAACCAACGGAGGCGGCCATGACCGACCTGCGTCAAGAATGTCTGTGGGAGTTCGTCACTCCGCCTGCGGCGCCTGCCGCCGCACTGACGGCACAGATCAAGGCCGATGTGTGCGTGATCGGCGGGGGTATCACCGGTCTGTGCACGGCCATCAACCTGCTCGAGCAGGGCAAGTCCGTCGCGCTGCTCGAAGCCCGTGTCATCGGCCATGGTGGCTCGGGGCGCAACGTCGGGCTGGTCAATGCCGGCACCTGGATCCGCCCCGACGATGTCGAGGCCACCCTGGGCCAGCAACAGGGCAGCCGCCTGAACAAGGTACTGGGTGAAGCCCCGGCCGAGGTGTTCGCCATGATCGAACGCCTGGGCATCGACTGCCAGGCACGCAACGAAGGCACCCTGCACATGGCGCACAACGCCAACGGCGTAGCCGACCTGCAATCGCGTCACCAGCAATGGAGCCGACGCGGTGCCGACGTCGAGCTGCTGACCGGTGCGCAGTGCCAGGAATACTGCGGTACCGACAAGATTTCCGCCGCGTTGCTCGACCGCCGCGCCGGCACCATCAACCCCATGGGCTACACCCGTGGCCTGGCCGCTGCGGTACGCCGTCTGGGTGGGCAGGTGTTCGAACAGTCCGCTGTCACCGGGCTCACCCGCGAAGGCAGCGCCTGGCTGGTGAAGACTGCCCATGGCGCGGTCAGCGCCGACAAGGTGGTGATCTCCACCGGTGCCTACACCGAGGGCGACTGGACCGCGTTGCAGAAGCAGTACTTTCGCGGCTACTACTACCAGGTGGCTTCCAAGCCCCTGCAGGGCGCTGCGGCCGACAACGTGCTCAAGCACGGCCAGGGCTCGTGGGACACGCGCACGGTGCTCAGCAGCATCCGTCGCGACGACCAGGGCCGCCTGCTGCTGGGCAGCATGGGCCGGGTCGACAACAAGCCGGCGTGGTTCGTGCGCAGCTGGGCCGACCGCATCCAGGGGCACTACTTCCCGCAACTGGGCAAGGTCGACTGGGAAATGCACTGGACCGGCTGTATCGACTTCACCCCGGACCACCTGATGCGCCTGTTCGAACCGGCCCCGGGCATCGTTGCGGTCACCGGCTACAACGGCCGTGGCAACACCACCGGTACTGTGATCGGCAGGGCCTTCGCACAGTACCTGCTGCAGGACGATCCGGATGCACTGCCGATCCCGTTCGCCCCGATGAAACCGGTATCGGCCCCGTTGCTGCGCACCGGCTTCTACGAAACCGGCTTTTCGCTGTACCACGCCGGGCAGTGCCTGCGCGTGCTGCTGTAACCCCCGCTCCAGTGCGCGGCCATCGACAGGGATGCCCTGGTCGATGGCCTTCGGCATTGCCCGCATGCCGTCCCCCTGCCCGCATTTTCAACGCCCCGTACCGCTCGCGCCCGGTCGAGAATCATTAACACCCGCGATTTTTTCAATTGGACTGGATCCAATCGGTAGTGTCGTTTAGCCTTCGCCGCCATCATGAGCGCCTTTGCGCTGAACGCGCTCGCTAAAACGGACTTGAAGGGTGCCACTTGCACAACATTCCCCATATTCGCCTCCACCTGCGTGACCTGGTTCGTACCGAGTCCTTCGCCGAGCTGAACAGCTACTTCGATGCCCTGCAGGCCGAGTGGAGCAGCGCCGAGCCTGGCACCCACCATTATCTGGACACCGCCCGCACCGGCACGCTGTTCGACTTCAGTGTGACCCCGGCGCCGGAGATCGCACGCTTTCTGCAGGCCTGGGTCGCCGCCTGCCCGGATGCCTTCCATCCGCGCCTGTTCCTGGGCAACTACTGCTATGGCCGCGCCGGCAATATCCGCGGCAACGGCTGGGCCAACAGCGTGACCGACGACTGCTGGCTGGGCGCGGCGCTGGCTTGTGAACTGTCGGCGGTGCACCTGCTGGCGGCGCTCGAACGTTCGCCGCAGCCGGTGGCTGCAGGCGTCACCCTGATGGAGCTGTGCGCGCACTTCCACGAGCCGGCGTGGCTGAACGCGCTGTTCGGTGGCGAGCCTGCCAAGGGCATGGCCAGCGACAACCAGGACCCCGAACTGCTGGAGATGGCGGTCGAACACCTGGCCCACTACGGCCTGACGCCCTTGCAACAGGCCCCCACGGCGCTGCCGGCCGGCCTGCCGCAACGCCAGGCGCACGAGATGGACCAGGGGCAGGATTACTGGCTGCACCGCGTGATGGAGTGGCGCCCGGACTGCCTGGAAGCGCTGCTCAACTATGCCAACTACCTGTTGCCGCGCTGGGGCGGCAGCTACGAAGACATCGAAGGCTTTGCCAGCGGGCCGCTGTGCGCCGCGCTGAGCGAGGCGCAGCGCAATGCGATCCGCTGGCTGGCGTTCTACGACATCCACGAGGATTACCCCGCCAAGGAGGAATTCAACGCTGCACGCGAGTACCTCGAGCACTTCGAGGCCTGGCTGCAGCGCGACCTGCTGCCAGCCTACCGCGGTTATGCGCTGGGTTACTTCGGCCAGTTCTGCAGCTACTCGCTGGACAACCAGCCACGTGCGATGGCGATGCAGGTCGCGAGCGTGCAGGCCTTCCCCGAAGGCGAGTACTTCCGCCATGTCGAGGGGCCGTTCCACAGCTTCGTCTACCTCACCATGGTGGCCAACATGGCCGACGAAACCGGTGCCTTCAAGGTGGCGGTCGAGCGCATGTGCGCGATGAACGAGTTGGGCGTGCCGGTGGCGATCAAGGCTGTCGGTCACCAGTTCGGCCTGTGGGGTTTCGACAAGGACCCGCAGTGTGTGCCGGCCTTGCTGGACCGCGCGCGGGTGCTGGGCGAACACGACCTGGGGGACTCGGGCCTGGACATCGTCAGCCTGCCGTCATTCCTGTGGGACGGTGGGCGCCACGACGAGGGTTACTTCCTGGCGGTGCAATGGGGCGAGCGTGGCCTGCCGGGCGCGGCCTATTTCCTGCACGAGGTACACACCGGTGCCCGTGAAGAGGCCCCGCAACGCTATGTGGACGAGGGCGAAAGCCTGCGCTGGCTGGAGCGCGGTGCCCAGGACGGCTGCCCGCAGAGCATGTTCAACCTGGCCTGGAAAAAGCTTTTCGACGACGAGCTGGACATGCGTGTGCGTGCCAACCTCGACGAGGTGCTGCGCCTGTTCGAAGGCGCCCGCCAATCGTCGCGGGCAGAACAGCGCGCGCGCATCCGCATCGGCATCCTGCTGCGCGACTTCGGCACTGCCGAAGAGCAGGAAACCGGCGTGAAGTACCTGCGTTCGCTGGTCGACTGTGACGATGACTGGGTCTCGGCGCGTACCAGTGCCGAGATCGCACTGGCCTACCTGCGCGGGCAGGGCGTTCAGCAAAGCCGCTTCGCTGCCATCGAGTGGGCGCAGCATGCCGTGACCCAGTTGCCCGACAACGAAGGCATCCAAGAAGTCCAGTACGAGGTGCTCAACTCCCACAGCCTGCTCAAGAGTGTCACCAGCGTGTTCGGTGCGTTCCTGGGGCGTGGCAAGGTCGGCGCCGACGACCTGCCGCCCAAGCCGGCGCAGTAACGCCCATGGCCGCACTGCAACGGTTGCGACTTCGTGCCTGGCTGCTGCTGGGCAACGGCTTTCTGCTGGTGGGCGGGCTGGCCCTGTGCGCGCTGCCGCTGGCGATGTGCATGTGGCTGCCCGGTGCTGCGGGGCTGCTGGCCGGGTTCGTGACCCTGCCAGCGGGCATGTTCGGCTACAGCATGCTCAAGTTGCCCTTTGCGACGCGTGCCGATTCCAGCGAGGACGGCATCGCCCTGCAGGTAGTGGACGCGCCGCAGCTGTTCGAGGAAATCGAGCGGTTGCGCCTGGCACTCGGCGCGCCTGCGCTGGATGCGGTGTACCTGAACGACGACTTCAACGCCAGTATCCGCCAGCACCACGTACTGTTTCGCAGGACGCGCAACGTGATGTGGCTGGGCCTGCCCTTGCTCGACACGCTGTCGCCACGGGCCTGTGCGGCGATCCTGGCGCATGAGTGCGCGCACATCGCCCAGCGTCATGGCCGCTATGCCAGCCGCGTGTATTTCGCACGGCTGCAATGGCAGGCGGCGAGCGAGCGGCTGGAGCGCCATCGCTCGTTGTCGAGCGCGCCGCTGCGTCTGTTCGTGGGCTGGTACGTGCCGCGTTTTCTGGCCGTGAGCATGGATTTTGCGCGGCGCTGCGAGTACCAGGCCGACGCCGAGGCGGCGCGGGTAGGCGGGGTCGAGGCGATGCGCGAGGCGCTGGTCGGCCTGGCCTTGCAGGGGCGGGCACTGGAGCAGGCGTTCTGGCCCAAGGTGTTTCTTGCCGGCAGCGCCACGCCATTGACCGACCTGGCCCGCAGCGGTGCGCCGAGCCTGCCGCAGGACATTGCCGAGGCCCGCAGCTGGCTGCATGGCGCACTGTGCAACGAGACCGACGACAGCGATACCCACCCGGCGCTGGCCGACCGCCTGGCGGCGCTGGGGGGGGCACCCGATCAGCCCGATGCGGCACTGGTGTGGCAGCGCAGCCAGCCCAGCGCGGCGCAGGCCTGGCTGGGTGAGCAGCACCTGCCATTGGCGCAGCGCCTGGACGAACAGCAGGCCGATGACAATGCCCGGCATTGCCAGCGCGCCCGTGACGAGCGCGAGGCATTGGTGGCCGAGCAGCACGACCTGCAGCGCAAACGGCGTATCCGTGCGCTGTCGGGCCACGAGATTGCCCGGCTGGCCTGGCTGTACCGCACCCTTGGCGAGGCGGGCGATGAGGCGCTGCGTTTGCTGGAAGATGCACTGCAGCAGGCGCCGGACGCGGCGGTGCGCTATCAGCTGGCCGAGTGTCATGCCCAGGCCGGGCGCCCGGACGCCGCCGCAGCACTGTGGCGGCAGGTGGCCGAGCAGCGCGGGCCGTTGCAGCTGTACAGCCTGCGCAAGCTCAGCGTGCTGGCCCTGCGCAGCGATGACCGCGGCGCGGCCGAGCACTATCGGCGCGAGGCCGATGCCCTGCAGCGTGCCGATAGCGACGATGACGGTGAAGACGGCGAGTGGGTGCCCCACGACCTGGTGCCCGTGGAGCGCAACAAGCTGATCGAGACGCTCACGCCGCTGCTGAAACTGGCGACCGGCGTGTGGCTGCTGCGCGAGACCGGCACGCGGCGCTACATTTTGCTGGTACTGGCGCGGGACTCGCTGACTTTCCGCCTGGTCAGTCGCCTGACCGGCGAAGACAGCTACCTGCGCCGGGATTGCCAGCAGATGCTCAACCGCCTGCTGCCGCGCATTCGCCTGGACCTGGTGCCCGTGGTGATGTCGGCCGGGGATGCGCGGCTGGTGTTCTGCTCGCAGGCGTCGCAGCTGCGCTTGAGCGCGTTGCTGTAGCGCTCAGATTCGATTGGTAAATGCCTTATTGCCTGCTCTTCAACACTTGCCTGTTTTTGCGTCAGGGGCTTGGGGAGCCGGCGGTTTACCGTCCGTTACGGCTTGCTCAAGTTGAGCAGGCCTACGCCAAACATGAACCAGGCAAACCCAATGATGATCAGCCATGAGGTAATAGTCAGGCGCCTTTTGAGCGCAAGAGGGAATTCATGAAAGTCCTTCGGATCCAGCTGCCCTCGTTTGATGGAGCGTCTTGCATACAACATGATCCCGCTGAGTGCTGATACGATCATGCATCGAGCAATGAAGCCGTGTGTTCCCCATATCTGCAAGAATCTGGGCAGACAGTCACTGCGCCGAAAGGCGTGAAGCAAACTTGAAAAATGTCGAGAATGGGCAAGTTGTACCTCTGACAAGAGGCCCCCGATCCCCAAGAAGCAGGGGGTTAACATAAACGCCAGCGCCCAGTGGGACTCCCAGAAGGCCATCATGGCTGGGCGTGCTCATAGATAACTTCCCCTAGCCATTCACCACCTGACATACCACCCAGACTCCCTGCTAAAGCCCCTGCACCGACGATGGCGACACTACAAACGGTCGCACTCACCGGTCCTAAACTCAAGCAACCTACCGCGAAAACCCTGTTTGCAGCGGCGCCCCCCAGTGAACCAAAACCAAGCCCTCCCAAGAAACTGCCAGCCTCGGTGAAGCGTATCTTTTTACACGCCTTGGTTTCTCCAGCCATGCACGCCTCTCGAATCTTGAAGTACGAAGAAGCAGCACCTATCACTATGCCGATGTGCCCGCCGGTCTTCAGGTACGTTGACATCCTTGCCACCTTCTCCAGATGCGTTGCATATCCCGGAATTTGTCCTGGGACGCCCGCTTTGCTCCAATGATGCACCAGACTCCTGCTCGATATTCCAAGGCCTCTGCGCAAGGTGTCATGGCTGCCCAGGTTCATCGGTTTGTTGAGGAAGGCTATCCGCAACTGCGCTTCCATACGCTTGAAAAGTTCTTTACGGGAAGCGAAGAACTGTGGGCTTTTCAAATGGCCATGCTTGGAGAATTGCTGCTGATGCAAGAGCTCGACCTGATGCAGTGTATTCTTCAGGTCTTCGAATGACCTCGCCATCATGGCCTGGGCCACCCCCATCGACAGACTCACGTCACTTAGTAATCCTGCGATTTCGGCCTGGTGCCTCATCATGAAATCGGCCTCATCGGGGCTCAGACCGGCAAGACTATCTCGCGCCAGTTCTGCCGCTTCCATCAGATGCAGTTCCTCACGCGTACACATCTGTGCACTTCTTGGATCACCGATGACAAAGATTTCCCCTGCCTTGAAGCCAGGGGGCTGCTACGGCGGCAGCGTTGAACAGTGAGGGCGCATGATGAGGCTGCGCCCGGCATTGCACAAACCGATGGGCGTCAAGGCACCTAAGGCCCGGGGCGGTACTGCAGGGCCTCGGCCAGGTGCACGCGCGCAATGTGTGCGGCCTGTTCCAGATCGGCCAGCGTACGCGCCACCTTGAGCAGGCGGTGCGCGGCCCGTAGCGACAAGGTTAGTCGTTCGCACGCGGTTTCCAGCCATTGCTGATCTTCAGCGGACAGCGCGCAGTGCTGGCGCAGGCCGGGCAGCTCGAGAAAGGCGTTGGCACAGCCCTGGCGCTGTTGTTGTCGTTCGCGTGCGGCAGCCACCTGCCCTGCGATGTGGGCACTGGCGGGGCCGTTGTCGGTGCAGTGCGAGAGCGCCGTGGCTTCACGGGCGACGGTCAGGTGCAGGTCGATGCGATCAAGCAACGGGCCGGAGAGCTTGTTGCGGTAGCGCTGGATCTGGTCGCTGCTGCATCGGCAGCGACCGGTGGGGTCGCCATGGTAGCCGCAGGGGCAGGGGTTCATCGCCGCCACCAGTTGGAAGCGGGCCGGGAAGCGGATCTTGTCCTTGGCCCGGGCGATCACGATTTCGCCCGATTCCAGGGGCTCGCGGAGCACTTCCAGCACGCGCCGCTCGAACTCCGGCATTTTGCTTTCTACGCATTTTCCGACGTTTGGTTGTCAACACACCGATCGACAGGATCAATTCCTTAATCACGCTCAACACCAACCGGCTTCCACTTCAAGTGTCCAGAGCCACGCGCGTTTGCTAATGCTACTGACAAACGGACCGTAGTCGTTTGGAGCGTCACGCCTCATCACTACTGAAACTGAGCGATGATCCCCCTGTAGAAAATTTGCAACCCTGCGTCACGGTCATCGTACTCGACTGGGTCAGCATCGGAGCAGGCAGCACCTGCTACTTACAGTACGCGTGGCGATCAATGGACACCGTAGTCGAGCCGTAATAGGAAATCCGCGACCTCCGTGTACTCCTGATCGGTTTCCAATAGCATGCACGGCAGACGCCGGCTGAGTCCGATCGCCTGCTTGGTGAACCATGCTTCAGCCAGTTCACGATTGCCGAACACCTGCTCAGCCGTCGTCAAAATTTTTTCGCGACGTCTCATGAAGCATCGGTGCTTCAGGCTCCAACACCTGTCAGGGAATGACGAGCTGAGTACTAGAATTCTAAATACAGTCATGTTGCGCAATAAAATGTGCAGAAAGCTGGTACAAACCGCCTGTGAAAAAGCTACGGAAGGCTTGGAATTGTTGACGTTGAGCGACTAGAAATTTGTGCGAAAAAATGTGCACTCTTTACTCAGCCTCCGACCGGTTTGGCTGGCAGCGTCAGATGAGGCCGTTGTGCCCCGCGGGTGATAAACCAGTGCGGCTGGCGATGAGGGGGCCGCATTTGGTGGATCGAAGCGGCTAAGAGTTCCATGGCAGAAGGTTCGTTTCATAGTTGAATATCAGAGGCCTGACATTCGTTTTCAATGCGGTTAAGGCTTGTTTTGGGTGGATTACTTCAACCCCTCTTAAACCGCGTAAATCGGTTGAGGTTTTTGCCGCAGCTTTCGCATCGGTGAAACCTTTCATGGTCAGATCCCAGCAATAAAGGCCTGCCATCAGGGGTCTTGCGCTTTTGGTGGCTACCATTAGTTTATGGTTTTCGGGTAAGTCGAAGTTGAGATCTAGTAACTCTTGAGGTTTGAACTCATTCGGCTCATCCTCGATCTCAGGCAGGATTCCAGCGTCAATGAGCTTGTTAAATTCAAGCATTTGTCGGTGCGCATTAACTGCCCGATGCTTTAGGCGAAGAGTGAGCTCAACTTCCCTCATCGACGGCAATGGTTTTGACAAGTCAAAGCTGAGCACTATATGGTCTTCGAGCTTGTGGTCATCGATTTTTATATTGTGGTCCTCCGTGGTGTAAGCACGAACTTGTCGTGCACGTATACGTCTAGGAAAATGCATAGGGTCTTGAAGGGAAATTACAGTCTGAACTGCATCTCCTTCGCGAATAGTGGGCTGGTCATCACCATGGAATAAAACCTCCTCCTTTGCGATAACTGGACGGGCCTCTCCTAGGGTTGAGAAATTACCTTTGGTTCCTAATTCATTTCGCCCTTCGCCAGATATTATATATGACCACCAATCATGTATCTGTGGGAGGTCTATTTCGGTTATAAAGTCTGAAAGCCAGAAACCTTTAAGGTAGCTGAGGGTGCCGAATGCTTCTCTTGCTGATCTTCCATGCTTTTTTAAAGTGGCTTTTATAAGCGAAAAGTGATCGGGATCTTTGACTCTATCAAGCACATGGTTTCCAAACTGTATGCAGTCCAGAAAAACAAAGTCCCCGTCATCACAGAGGTCTTCCATCTCGGATGAGGATTCTAAGAGGAAATTTTGTACCTCTTGTCGAATCTCGAGAAGAGATGCAAATGCATCTCCCTGGCATACCCGCGCTTTCCGCTTTGCGATCTCCATCCAGAACAAGCACTCGAGTCCATCCTTCACTCGCAGGTCGGATCTCGTATACACAGCTCTTGGCATTTGTCAAAACCTTTTCAGGGGCTCCCCTGGAGGAGTCGCCGTGACTCGAATGGGGGCTTAATCTCTCAGTCGTCAGGCAGTTTATCGAATTTCCTGACTCCAATTAACGGCACAGAGGAATACCTATGCCTGCACTAGCAAAACCGTTTCGCGAACAGAACCACGATCGCATCGCCGAGCTCGACGAATCGGGCATGAGCCCGCGAGAAATCGCCAAGGTCATCCGTGAGGAGACCTCCAATGAGTTTCCGATCAGCTCAGCCGATGTCCGCGGATACCTGATGATCCAACAGAATGCGTCCAAGCGCATGTTGATTACCAAGACTAAGCTGGAGGCCTTATTGGTACCGCAGACTGCGTGACCCATGATGGACGGCGATCCAGGAGCTTGGACTCCTAGATCGACGGCTAACCTCGCGAGCTATGGTAGCCCGACCTGGTGTGCCTAGTCCCTCCAATAAAGTGAGTTAGCTCAGTCGAACCCTTTCCATTCCCCCCGATGTGGACCAGTATATATTTATAAGCCAAGTTTTTTGCCAGTTAACAGCAAAGCAAGCTTGGACTTGAGGTTGTGAGAAGGAGTGCAGTGCGGTCAAGCTCTGCTCGTGTTTTGAGCCCTGCTATTTTGGGGCTTGTTGTTGAATGATGTAGAGGGAAGCTTCTGATGTGGTGGGAGAAAACAGTTGAATACATGTTCGTAGCGGAACTAGTGGCAAGTGATCGGTGCGATTTTGCTGCGCCGTTATCGGGCCTCCATGAAAGGACCGCTGGCGATGCAATTTTCGCTCAGTCTGAGCTGTTCGTTTTAGTAGAGTTCAAGAGAAGGCTTTCCGATGCTCATACTGAAGATACTTTGTTTGAGAATTATCAAGCAGCACTTTCAGAGCTCAAAGGCTATCAGCACCATTTCATCGTATATGGTTTGCGCGATAGGAAAATAGGTTTGGTTCTGAAGTCGCGTCCTTACTTTTTGAAAAGGCCAACTAAATCGGCTATCGAAATTCTTGAGTCAGGTGTTTCGAAAGATAAATTTGACGAATATTTAACCAAGCTTGCTACTTTTAAGAAGCCCGATGATCGAGGTAAGGGGGGAGGGCACGTCACATCAGGCGCCATGTCGGCTGTTCTCGGAGTGTCTGCAGCGGGTAAGGTTGTCCAAGTTATGTCCTTGCACGAATACAAGCCTAAACTTTTTCCAGGTCCTACGCCATTCCTAGCGCCAAGCTCGAGTCTGAGCTCAGCGCCAACTAGATAGTTAATGGGCTGGAGTTTAAAGGTTGGGGTCGCTCAGGGCGTTTGGTGGGATGGGCGGGTCGGCCAGGCATTCCTGACGGTCATGTTGTAGGAAAGGTTATACATCATGTCCTGTGCTGGGTAGAGCAGGTGGCGTTGATCAGTGATGTAGCTCACCAAGTGCGACTGATCGGGGCTAGGTGAGCAAATCTGCACATCAACAAATTTTTCTAACAACCATCTCTTGTCTGTCATGGGGGAAGGTGAGGCAAGCAGGTAAACTTTGTCCACGCCTGCGGTTGGATTATGGTGCAAACTGCTCACAAAGCCTTTTGCAGCAAGTGCTTTATCCATCACAGAAATTTCATAGCACTTTTCACCTTTCTCGAGACGCCAGTGACATATGAGAAAAACAGGCGCGCGGCCTGTATGTGAAAATCGGTCAAGCGTGATAGGGCAATCCATACCACTCAAAGGGTTAGGAAGATCCTCACCATCATCATTGGTGAGATCGAAAAACAAGGCACTCAACAGAAACATCCCTAAACGGTATCTATGTGATTACCAGTATACTGTGAAGACGTCCGCTGTGTAGTCCAGCACAGTTCCCTCCTGACAGGAGGGTGCGTGGACGTAGCAACAGCTTTTGGCAAGGTTTTGCGCCGGACGAGGTTGCACCTAGCCCTTACCCAGGAAACACTTGCGTTGAACGCAGAGCTTCAGCGGAATTACGTGAGCCTGATGGAGAGGGGAAAACACGAACCTACTCTGTCGACGATCATTGCGCTATCTGAAGCGCTAGGCTGCTCTCCGGTACACCTCGTATCAGAGGTGATGAGCGAGCTATCCAACCAAAATTCAAGCTGCAGTCAGTAGGCTTGTGTTCCAGTGCAGATGCTGCGCTGTGCATGCTTAGCCATCCCCACATCGCTGGACTTCCCTTCCGTATTCATCGCAACGGCAAGCTACACCTGTGTCTCGCTTGAGATTGGGTGTCTGCTGCCATGCGTGGTCTTCGCTTCCAATCGACCATCAGCTCCTAGACGCTGAGGATGAAATTCGACACCCCCTTTAGAAGAGACAGAGGAGTATCCCGGGGATACAATGCGCCCTAATCACCTTGGACGACTGGATGGGTCCTCCAGGCCGGACCTCTGGTACTGGAAAGGGGAAGCATTTTGGGATGGGGCCAATGACTTCGATGCACGATGGCAAGATAGACGCCCATTTTTCTGGGCATGAGACGTTCCCGCTTCGTCAGATGTGGCTAAAAAAAGCGGTTGAAACTGCAGATGCAGATGGGCTCGTGCCCAAGACCACTTTCACCGACGAGAAGGCTATCGCAGAGTTCGGTGTAGGCCGAAATATGGTTGCGGCTATTAAGCATTGGGCACTAGCGTGTGATGTCTTGGTGGAGGATGAGTCACGACGAAATTTCCAGCTCAGCCCGGCAGGTAAAGAAATCTTCCTTGATGAGGGTTTGGATCCATTCTCTGAGAATCCTACTACCGCATGGTATGCACATTGGTGTTTGGCCGGTCGCGGGAGCCGTTCGACTACGTGGTATTGGCTTTTCAATGTCTTCTCCTCGCAATCATTCAGTCGAGACGAAGCGCTTCCTACGCTTACCAAATTTGCTCAAGCCATTTCTGGCGGAAGGAAACTCTCTAGCGCAACCCTGAGTCGCGATTTGGACACCTGCTTGCGCGGATATGCTCCTAGATCCGCAATGTCCTCGGTTGAAGAAGCCGCTGAGCCTATGCTTGCTGAGCTCGGTTTACTCCAAGAGGAGCGGAAGGGCGTCTTCTCCTTCCGACGCGGGCCTAAATCAACACTTACCGACGCTTTCTTCACATGGGCACTCCTAGATTTTTGGCAGCGGCACCGCGCAGGTGAATCTTCTCTCACATTTGAAACCGCAGCCTACGCGCCAGGCTCTCCTGGTCGAGTTTTCAAGCTCGATGAGGAGTCAGTAGCGGAACGCCTTTTCACTTTGAGCGAGCTTACTGACGGGAAGCTGCGGTGGTCTGATACCTCGGGCCTGCGTCAGGTTTACCGCGGTGATTTTGAATGTGAGCTGATGATGGCCAAATTGTTGAGAGAGTCCTATGTCCGTTGAGTCTGATGTTTTGCTCGAGGCCGCGCCAGTGAGAATCGAAAGACACTATCGGCGCTCAGTCCGCATAGATGCAGACCTTGGACGGCATGATGCTTTGGACGGCTATGTGCTGACCGAGACGGCCCGTGAGGCGCTTTCGATTATGACGCGACAGATCGTTGGCAGTAGTCAGCGCGCGTTCACTTGGACAGGTCCATACGGAGGAGGGAAGTCGTCTCTGGCTCTCGTCCTAGCTGCTGCCATCGCCAACGATGCATCATTGCGTAAAAAGTCGGAGTGCTTCGTTAGTGAGGTTCCCTCATTTAGAGAAGCGTTTAACACTGACGATGGCGATTGGCTTGTAATCCCGGTTGTTGGACGTCGCAGCAGTATCCTCGCAGAGCTTTCCAAGTCTTTTAGTAAAGCTACCGGGCGAGCCGAATCAGTTGGTAACTCAGATGCTTTGATAGATGCTTTGGTTCGTGAAGCAGAGGGAGATGGCCGTGCCGGCGTACTTCTAATCGTCGACGAAATGGGGAAGCTGCTTGAGGCGTCGGCCGCCGGTGGTGACGATGTTCACTTCTTCCAAGATCTGGCGGAAGTCGCGGCTCGATGCCGGGGAAAACTGGTCGTTTTGGGCATTCTCCACCAAGCGTTCCGACAATACGCATCCCGCCTCGGTATTGAGGCAAGAGACGAGTGGGCTAAAGTCCAAGGCCGGTTCACAGACGTCTCTTTCGTTGCCACGGGTGATGAAGTAGTCGAGCTGATAGGAAGGGCGATCCATTGTGAAATTGCTCATCCAAACACAGTCGAGATGAGCGACACGATTGGAGCTGCCATTTCTGGCCGACGTCCTGCAGTAGGACGTGGTATGGGATCTCTTCTTGATAAGTGCTGGCCACTTCACCCAGTAACCGCAGCACTGCTCGGACCTGCTTCTCGGCGGCAGTTTGGTCAAAATGAGCGAAGCGTATTTGGCTTCCTAACATCGCTTGAGCCTCACGGATTCCAAGATTTTCTTTCGAGTTGGGATCAGCAGTCGCTTTATGGACCAGACCTTTTTTGGGATTACCTGAGAGCGAATCTTGAGCAGGCGATCCTGGCCTCTCCTGATGGGCACCGCTGGGCACAGGCTGTTGAGGCGGTAGAGCGCGCTGCATCCAAGGGCGCCACAGAAACAGAGATCTCGCTGGCTAAAGCGCTCGCGTTAATCGACATGTTCCGCGGTGTTTCGGGACTCGCGGCAGATGAGGCCGTGCTGCACACCGTTTTGCCTGGCTACTCAAAAGCTGACATAACACGGGCTATGGAGCGTTTAGCGACATGGCGCGTAGCGCTTTATCGAACTCATCTCGGGGCATGGACCATTTTCGAAGGCAGCGACTTCGACATCGATCAAGAAGTGGCGAAAGCTCGGGCTACGTTCGTAGAGGCTGACACGAAAGCATTGACGGCGATGGCGAGTTTGAATCCGATCATCGCCAAGCGTCACTACCACTCCACCGGTACGTTCCGATGGCTGGGAGTGACTATGCATTCTGTGCAAGAAGCAGAGCGATTGTCGAAAAGCTACGAGCCCGATAGTGGAGAGTTTGGCAGGCTGGCATTGGTGCTCCCTGAACGTGCGTCCACGGTCGAGGATGTGGCCAGGACTTTGAGCAAGTTGCAGAGCAACTCAAAGAAAACGCTGTTCTTCGGCATTCCGCCTAACCACGAGCTCATAGCTGACCTTGGTGCTGAGCTGATGTCACTGCGACTGGTGTATGAGAGCAGCCCTGAATTGGAGGGTGACTCGGTTGCTAGGCGCGAGGTGGCTGCGCGGCTATCTTCTGTAAAGGGAGCAATTGAGGAAGCGTTGCGAGAGGCAGTCGCACGCGCCGAGTGGCTGTATGAGGGGCTCTTCGTAAGACCGACTAGCCTGTCATCACTTGCCTCGGACGTGGCAGCGCGAACATTCAGCTCTGCTCCAAGAGTGTGGAGTGAGCTCGTAAACAGAGATGCCTTATCCAGCAATAGCGTGAAAGCACGCCGTGATCTGCTCCATCGTATGGTTCAAAATACACATGAGGAATGTTTAGGCATCAAGGGATACCCTGCCGAGCGGGGGCTGTACGAAACTCTGCTTTCCTCAACTGAGCTCCATTGCTTGGATAAGCAAGGGATTTGGAGTTTCCAGGCACCTAAAGCAAGCAACAAGAGAAATTTCCATCCTCTGTGGAGTGCAGCACTCAAGAAATTCGCCAGCCAAATTGTCGGCACTGTAGGGGTGAGAGACCTTTACACCCTTTGGAGCGGTGCTCCCTATGGAGTGAAAAGCGGGATGCTCCCGGTGCTTGCTGTGGCGTTCATGCTCGCTCACTCCGACAAGGTTGCTATCTATCGGGACGGGATCTTTGAGCCACGGTTTACAGACGTTGATGTGGACGAAATGCTGCAGGATCCTAGCCGCTTCGCGCTGCGGTGGGTTGATGAAGATCTTGAAAAAGCACAGCAGCTTAAAACTATCTCGGCTGTACTGAGTAAGTGTGGCTTTGAAGCTACTTCCGAATCTCCTCTAGATATTGCCAGAGCACTCGTAAAGGTCGTTTTCAGTCAGCCGTTGTGGACAAGGCGGACCCAGCAGCTGTCGGGGCTGGCGCGTACTGTCCGCGATCTTTTGGTGAAAGCATCTGATCCGCATAAGTTGCTGTTCGTAGATCTGCCAAGCGTTTTTGAGGATGGCTCGGTGCGGGATGGTGCTCTCCTAGAAAGCGCTCTATTGGAGCTAACAGAAGCCTATCCAGCAATGCTGAGTAAGGTAGATAACCGGCTAGCTGAAGCCATCGATGCTAAGGAAGGGGATGATCCCGAACTCAGGGAGCGTGCCGGTTACGTGTCCAAAGCTACTGGAGATCTTCGCCTTGAGGGCTTTGCTCTGCGTTTGCAAGAGCGGGATGGCACGGTTTTGGCGATGGATAACATCCTGAGTTTGGCAGCGAAAAAGCCCCCACGCGATTGGACTGATTTAGATGTGGACGCCGCCTTGATTGCCGTAGCAGATCTATCGCTCGCTTTCAGGAAAGCCGAAGCGCTGATCGCGGTTAACGGCAGAGCACCAGGGCGTGAGGCCTTCTCTATTGTGATTGGTTCCGGCGGTTCTTCAGATGTTGTCAACAAAACCTTTGAGGTTGCCGGCAGAGATAGAGAGATAGTTTCAGGTGCAGCTACAAAGGTTCTGGAGTTACTGCGTAGCTCCGGGCTTGAGGATGATCTGCTCCTCGCAGCTCTTGCCCGGGCTGGATCCACAATCGTGAACGAAGGACCAGGCCATGCGTGAGCGGCATCTCTTGGGGCTTTCTGGGGGGCGTGATAGCGCTGCTCTAGCGGTATACATCCGCCAGACAAGGCCCGAATTGGATATCGAATATTTCTTCACCGACACAGGAGAGGAACTGCCAGAGGTGCAGGATTTTCTCGGGCGGCTTGAAGGATTCCTGGGTAAGCCGATCCTGAGGCTGAATCCCAGAAGAGATTTTGAGTTCTGGCTAAGGGAGTACAACAATTTTCTTCCTTCACCTCAGACGCGCTGGTGCACGCGGCAATTGAAGCTTGCACCCTTCGAGGAGTGGACTCGACCGATGCTAGCGGCAGGTGAGAAGGTTTTCTCTTACGTCGCCATCAGATCCGATGAGGACTATCGCGAAGGGTACGCCTCTAAGCATGAGAGCCTTAAGGTGGTGCTTCCCTTCCGTGAGGAGGGGGTAGATAAGCCAGGAGTCATCGAGATCCTGGAATCCTCTGGTGTCGGGCTGCCTGAGTATTACGAGTGGCGAAGCCGCAGCGGATGTACATTTTGTTTCTTCCAGCAAAAAATTGAATGGGTTCGACTGCGAGAACGTCACCCTGACGCATTCGAAGAGGCTAAGGCGCTGGAAAAGACAGCTTTGGATCATGGGTCACCTTTTACCTGGACTAAAGGTGAGCCGCTCTCTGATTTAGAAAAACCAACACGTGTCGCTGCAATCCGTAAGGAATATGAAGCGCGAAAACTACGTACCAAAGCACGGCGGCCAAGAAACCCTCTACGTCCATGGGAGGACAATATGGATATCGATGACATCTACGGGGTCGATGAGGCTGACGGGGGATGTAACGTCTGTCATAAATAGAACCTTCACACGAACCCCACACCGCGGCCTCTTGGGCTAGAGTGTGCATCGATTGGCCAGCTTTCCTCTTCTCAGAATCCCTCCCCTCTGACGTCCGTGGCACCTCGCCGAGGCTCCGGACGTCAGCACATCGTGTTTGCGTCACCTGCATACTGTCCTTCACACCTACCGACGATGGCGATTTACCATTATCCTTGTCGTCTAGATCACGGACGAGCGCAATGGCTGCCCATGCCTATCGTGAAGAAATATCGTCAATTTCGTTTGCTTCCACCGTGACTGATGTCAACCTTAGTGCTGGCTCTGCGGTTTCTGAACCGCACTTTGCTATTTGCTCAGGCCCATATCTGAGATGGACTATTAGATAACGGCGAAAAGAGTTTAAGGGGTAAATATGGCTGTCGGATTTAGAATTGCAGCACGAACTCTAAAGCACCTCGGTGGTGAGCTCATCACGTCAGATGACGTGGCACTCAACGAGTTAATTAAAAATGCTTTTGACGCCAGATCGCCTCGCGTGCAGGTCCGGATCAATGCGGCTGTAGATCTAGCGGCACTGGAATTAATTGGTGAGCAAGTTCAAAGTAAAGAAATCGACAATATTGAAGCCACTGAGCGAGTTCGTAAGTCGATTTCAGAGGAACTACCTCCAGAAGAGCGGATGCTAATAATTGCTGAAGCGAAGAAATGCATTAATCGTCATGAGTTTGCCAACTTTTTAAAGTCACTCCGTAGTCAACAGTATATAACTGTTGAGGACAAGGGGTATGGTATGACTAAGGATGATCTGTCTGATCGCTTTTTGGTCATTGGTACACCTGGAAAGCTCAAGCAGAAGAAAAACGCACTACCCGGCGAGCCTGCTTTGTTGGGCGAAAAAGGCATCGGTCGTTTATCAATGATGCGACTAGGTGGAACTGCGAGCGTTGAATCAACTACGGACAGTGACAAGGCTTGGCATAAGATTGATTTTAAATGGTCTGACTTCGACGACCCAGATCTGTACCTGGACCAGATTAGTGTTGAGGTCAAGAAGTCTAGGTCCTCAGAGCCTGGCGAAAAAGGCACCAGGATCGTTATAACAGATCTGACGTCCAATTGGACGCAGGAAAAGGTAGATGCCTTCATCCATCGCTACATGCGGCGTTTGCAGGATCCTTTTGCTCCCGTGCGAAAGCCATATCCAATAGACATATATTTTAACGGTAAGAGACAGCCAATTAGCTCTTTGCCGAAGTGGTTGAAAGACTGTGCACAATTCACCGCTACTATTCAATTCGACCCAGCAGGTTTAGATGGGACGGATGTCGTGCTGCGCAGAGCCTTGTCGTGGCGCGCAACGAGCTCTGAGGAGATAAGAACTTGGTCGCGAAAAGAGCTTTCTAACCAGCTTAATGTTTCTGTAGAGGTATTCCAGCAACTTGGGAGTTGGACGGCCAGATGTTTGTGGTTTAATAGGAAGTCGCTAACTACCAATGAGGTTGATTACAATCGAAATCAAATCGCTGATGAGTTGAATCACTGGTGTGGAGGCTTTGCAATATACCGGGATAATTTCCGTATCGGTAAGACAGGAGGTATGGATGACGATTGGCTCGAATGGGATAGTGGGGCATTAAAATCTAAAGGCTTTGCTCTCAATAGATACCAAACAGTTGGTAGTGTTAGTATCTCATCTGAAATGAACCCCTGTTTGATCGACTCTGCAAACCGAGAGCGCTTAATCGCCTGCCCGCAGCAAGAAGTTCTAAGGAAAATTTTGGGCGGAGTAGTTGTCCAAGACCTTCGGATGCATATCAACACCATTAAAGAAGCCGAAGCGAAGATGCTAATCGCAGAGGAGTCTACGAACGAGTCTCTGAGGAAGTCCGAAGACAAGCTTAAGAAAACTATAAAAATAGTGAATGATATTGCACAATATCTTCCAAAGGAACACAAAGGTAAGCTCTTAGAAATTCGAGAGACGTTGCATAGTCAAGTCGAGTACGTAAATACTATAAAAAACTCGTTGAGCTTGTCGCGTGAAACTCGGGTGGAACTCCTTGAGTTGGCAAATATTGGCTTGGTGGTCGAAATTGTCATTCATGAACTCTCTCGATTAACAGAGCGAACCGGTGAACTCCTGACGGAGTTGAAAGAAAGTGGTGATCGAGAGGTGGTGACAGTCGTCGACAACCTAAGAGCTCAAATCATCTCGACTAATAAGCGAATCCGTACCGTTGACGCCATGAGCCCATCTGGACGTAATCGCAAGGAGCGGTACGATTTGGTAGCGCAAGTAGCAGGGATCGCTGGCGGCTTTAAAAATAGGTTTAAACGTCATCAAATAAACTCGTCGGTCTATCTTGATGGGATGGAATCTAATGAGCCTTTGAATGTGTTCATGGTCAAAGGTTTGATTGCACAGACTCTTGAAAATCTAATAACTAACTCGGTCTATTGGGTTCAGCAAGGTCTGAAGCCGGGAGAAAAAGAGCGTGAGATTCGATTTGATGTCGACTCGCGTGCATTGACCGTGAGCATTACTGATAATGGTCCTGGAGTTGACCCTCGGTACGCTAAAGAGATTTTCAAGCCCTATTTCTCAATGCGGCGAAAAGGGAAGGGCTTAGGGCTCTACATAGCCTCGGAGCTCGTCCAATACCATGGTGGCAAAATTTTTATGGATGAAAGTGTCGATGATGATGGTCGTCAACGTACTTTTACTATTGAACTACCAAAGGATGAGGTTTGATACATGACTGATGCGGTCAACGATCCCGCCGTGGAGCCGGCGCTTGTTGAGGCTAGCGAGGAAGCGACGCCTGAAAAAATTTTTCAGGTAATCGTAATAGACGACGAACTAGCAGGCCTAACCTCATTCCATCTCAACGAGGTGGTTAGTGGCTTTAGAGCTACGTTGGGAGATACTACATCGCCAGAGTTCGAAGAGTTCTGGCGGCTAACAGAGGAGATCGGTGGCCTGCCCGATACCGATAAATATAACGACGATGAAAAGCAGGCTTATCTACAGTCTGACAATTTTGTACAAAGCGTATTGCTGAACGCTCAGTTTGAGGCAAAGGTTGAGCAGGAGTATAAGACCTGGCTAAACCCATTTTTGGAAAGATCGAAAGAAGTATCTCAACTCAAAAATGCGCTAGAAGGGGCTTTTGCCTCGCCTGAATTTGAACTGAAATTTGTAAAGACTCGGCCTACTAGACATGAAGACTTACTAGCATACGATCTGATTATTTTTGACCTTGTATTGCAAAACAGCGCAGGTGCAGTTGAGGAATTAATTAGGTATCTGAAAGCACTAAGTGATTCTGAGCCTGAGCAGCTGCCTAGCATTATCGTTATGTCTAGCCGTAAAGAGCTAATCTCTGAGAAAGAGGTATTCAGCACTCAGTCCAAGATTAGTGCAGCCGGCCTTGTCTTATTACCTAAAAAAGAGGTTTTTAAAGAAAACTTCGGCTCTGCAGGTATTCGTCTTAACTACCAACAGCTCCAGCGCCAGAAGCAAGTAGCGCAGCACATGCGTAAATTCATGTCTGTATGGACAGGTGCACTAGGTGAGGCACAAAACAGCGCTGAAACTACGCTGTGGAACTTGGATGCTGCAGCCATGCAGGAGATCCACCTTAGCGCAAGCCTAGACAGTGATCCTTATGATGGACATCTCAGCGAGTACTTGGCTAAAGAGTATTTGTGGCACGTGGAGCGTTCAGCGGAGGTCTCTGATGCCATTGGACAGCTAGATGCTTGCTTTAAACAGCAACTGGTCCGTCGCGATGCTAAAAGCAATCCATCAATTTCTACAAGATTTTTGGCCTCGTTTGTCAATCCTGGCGTTGCTAGAGACCTGGTCTCGCATTTTAACTGGTTGGGTTTCCCTTTTGAGAAAAGCTTCCTTACCAAGGAAAATGAGGAGATTCTCGAGAATTTTAGCCGGTTGTTACCGTTCGGCGCTGTTCTGGGTTCTACAGAAGAGAACCGTAAAAATGAATATTTAGTGCATATTACGCAACAATGCGACATTCTCAGTGTTGTTCGATCAGCATCCGATGGTTTCACTGCAAAATTCGCCGTAGCACGTGCAATTGAGGTCACCGACGGAAATGTTCCCGACCATGACAATCAGGACATCGTTGCGAAAGGCTTGAAGATCGATGATAAGGAGTTTGATCTAAAGCTTACAAAGGGGAGTATCCTTGCTTTTCCGGCAGATATGCTAATTACCTACCTGCGCGATCATGCTTATGACATCGTAGGGCGATTACGTCATGAAGTTGCTACTCAGTTCCTGGTCGGCACCGCTAACCATATGACACGCCCGGCGGCGATAAAGGCTACTCGCTCGCAGGTGCTAATGGTGAAACTTTATTTGTTTGGAACCAGCCTAGAAAATGGTCCGCTAATTCCGTATGCCCCGGGCGGCGGGGATCATGTATCCATTGGGCTAAGTAAGAAAGGCAATAATTTCTACTTTTCTGATGATTCCAGTATGAATATAGCACTCTGGATTAAAAATCAAGTAGATCAACCCTACAAAAAAACCCTCGATGCGCTCAACCTTGTTAACTCACTCAGCGTTGGCGTCGCAAATAATGCATGCATTGAAAGTATCGTGACCATGAAGGTAGAGGAGAAGAACCTCACTGATGCTGATCGCGATGGTAAGTATAATACTGGCCACGCGAAAATACGACAAAATGTGTGGCTGCTAGCGATTTGTGACGAGGCAGCCTAATTAGTTGGCCTGCTTAGGCAGGCCTACTTGTTATAGAAGCGATTCGAATCTATTAATTAAGTCTAGGATAGTGTTAACCTCCTCAGAGTGACTATCTAGCTTCAAATCTGCTTGCAGCATCATTAGATTCTCACGAATCGCTTCAACCTGTTGTAGTTTTTCAAGAGAGGGTAGGCTACTCCTGATTAAATTTGCTTCGTCCCAAGCTAGGTGTATATAGATATCCAAAGATCGAGAATCTCGGTGGCCTGTTAATTCCATGACCTTTCTTTTCAAACTCTCGGTGTCTAAGAGCATGGATTTGAACGTGCCGAGCGACTCGATTTTTTTGTTCAATAATTCAGCAACGAAAATTTTTGTCACAAAGCGGTGGCGAAATAGGTGTGGGCTGATGGGTTCACTTAAACCAGCAAGCCTTCGGAGCCCAGCGAGCTCAGCGGTAATATGATTTGATGTTAGCGGTAGGCCAGTTCTTTCGCTGATGAGCAACCTGTCATGGTCTTCATGAATTTTTAAAAAGGAATCAATAACTGGGGCTCTATAGTAGTGTATAAAGTCCATAAGCATTTTTAAATCCAACCTGCTTACAGGTAACTCTCTAGTCTTAGAACTACCCTGGGTTGTAGTGCTTGTCGATCCGCCTTGCTTGGCTGTAGTTAGAGTAATGCTGCCCGTAGAATTAGCTTTAATCACGCTGCTTACCGTAATTAAGTTTATTTCCAGTCTGCGTCCTCCAGTCATTTCTAGTAGTCTTATCATTACGCGTCTGCGTTCACGGACAAAACGAGAGGAGTTTATGTTGCTCGCTGCGGCAAGTCTTAATTTTTTAATGGCATCTATATTGATCGGAAAACGGGTGGTTCTCCGTGCCTCTTGGGGAGTTGCGGGGTTCCATAATGTCATGCGTGATACCTGAAGACCATTAAGGAGCCTGATTTTGGTAGGTTTTCTTTTTATGGTGAGTCGGGGTTCAACCCCAAAAGTCTTTCCAATGAAATCAATAAATGTTAAACAGTTCCTACAAATGTTGGCCACTGAGTTTTGATTGCGGATCTTCGCACCTTGCGAGTTTCGCTCACCAAGCAAACTGATTATAAAAAATCCGAACTGTATGTCAGTTATCTCCAGTAGCCGGGTCTTCTGAGCGTGCGCATATCTTACAAGGTGGCTAATATTTGTTGTGTAGGATAGAAGAGTTCCCCCTCGTTCAGTCCTAGAGCGACCTTTATTATAGAGATCTAGTACCCATAAATTTGCTTCTACACACCATCGCCCATCGGGCCACCAAAGGCACGGTATTTTACTTGCGTCTTTCAATATTACTTGATGCTGGTTGTCGACCGCAGCAGGTAGCGTGGCGCCGCTCTTTGTTAACTTATAAAGCTTTTTCATGTAGGCTACGCCACTGATCGGAATCAACGCAGGTCAGCATATCAATGATTTCTCGCCTTTCTTTTTCATATAATGCTAGAACAGAATTATCCGTAGATAGGCATGCATAGTATCTAGTTTGATTCATCGATCTGGTCAGCAGGTTAGTTAAAACTAGCAGGTCGACACCCATCGAGCTGATTTCTTTCTGTAAAAATGAAATGAGCTCTTTTTGAGTTTTTCGCCGTGCTTTTTCTGGATTAGATGCGCGGGATAGTGCGATGGCTGCCTGTTTTCTCAGCCTGTCCACATCGGCGAACCCTCCGGGAGCGTAAAGAGCACAATTGCGTTTAAATGTGTTGAGTGATGATGCGATAATTTTGTAACGTGGATTTGTGTATTTCACAAGAGCGGACTGAGACCTGAGGGCTTCAGGCAACCCTGCCTGACTATTAAAAGATGCTGGATTTGATATGACATCATTTAGAAGTCTTATGTTCTCGGTGGTTGACATGCAACTATCGGGGATATCATGATTAGACATTATTTCTCCCTAACTATCACGATGATACGATATGAAACGGTTGAGCCATTTGTAAAAAAGTGCGGTTCAATATCGATGTCGCCGTGCTTCAGGCTAAATTCAATGTAACCATCTATGGTCTCATCATTGAGCAATGAGAAGTCGGTGACACCGTAGTGGGTGCGCAAATATAGAGCGAGGTTCTCTGTTTGACCATCGCTTGCTCGTATGCGATCAGTACCCCACCCCGCCTTCAATTCTCGTAAAATACTGCCTGGAGTTGTTTCGGTAATGTAGTGATAGACCATTTCAGGGTCAGTATGCCCTAGTACCCAGCGCAAGACGTCTAACTCGTCGTTAGTCTGACTCCAGAAGAAAATTTGAGCGAAGAATCGACGTAGTTGATGTTGGCGTAGATAGTAACGCCGCCCCAGCATATCTAGATCCGTTTCAGTATAATCGCAGAAAAAGTTAAGGCTATTGTTGTATGATGTGTGGGAAATACTTTGAAGTTTTCCGTTAATGCTCGGGTAGCTGAAAAGCGCTCGCCAATCATCTAACAGTCCCGCTTCAATAAGCCCGCATTGCATGTTTTCTATCGTTGTTATCATGCGGCGGGCTATATCCGGAGTTGGACGGATGATCGATTCGTTCATGTCCATGTATCCCGACTTGCGGTTAACTGTCCTGAGCGCCATTCCTGCTTCTACTAAGCAATCATTAGCTATGAGTTTTCTCAGTTCAGATTCTCTACGTGCCTGTAGCGTGCCAATGGTGAGCTGAATTGCGCCGTAGAGTATTCGCAGTATATCCCATAGTCCAGGTGAAGCTCTGAAGGCTGAGTAGAAGTCCGCTTTGGAAGTTACGAGTTTGGACTTTCTTTCTGAAAGTGAAGTCGCCCATCTTGTTATGCCTAATGCGGGTGGCAATTTTTTTAACAAAATACTAGCTTCATTCGTTGATCCAAACTGTTGAAACGTAAGCGCCGACGCTTTAGCTGCCTTGGCGAATTCCAAAAAGGTATCCGTTATTGCATCACCGTATGCAAGGTAAAATTCGATCGCCGAGCGAAGTGCGGAGAGTACAACTGTAACCGGAGCCGTCTTGTAGCGGCCTGTGGAAGTTAAATCACAGTGCGCATAAGCATCATCATCGTTATCTTCCGGGATAGCTTCAAGCGGCATGCCTGGAAGCTCTCGGCCAAGCCTATTCAAGTCTCTGAGCTCATAGACATAAGATGAGAATGACCTTTCGTCCATCTTTCGATGTTTTTGTCGAACGGGGACGATAGGGTACTCTGTGTTACGCCTCCACTTCGGTAGCAGCTTTAGCGCACTTGGTATTTTGTGATGGGTTTTACCTCGTAACGTATTAGGATAGATTTTTTCGGTTATTTTCCTAACATGTGGTACATATTTCCATTCGGCCATACTACACTGCTTGTACATGCCAGAGTGCCAAAGCGCTGCGCGAATTATGAGCAAAGTTTCAACATTGCCACCTAGTTTGTCATTAAATATACTGTCAATTTCGTTTGCACACTCTTGCTCAGTCAAAGGGCTTTGATTTAATGATAAAATCGGAGTTTCATTGATTACTTGTTGAATGGTTTCAGGTGGAATTGAGTTAGCCAATGTAATGAGGTAGTCGTAAAGCTTGATATCCCAATTATAGAAGGCTAATGATTTTTCTGAAGACCGGCTAATGCTTTTGAGAAAAAGAGCGTATTCATTGCGATTGAAAAGCGCTAGAGCATGCTCTTCTAATAATAACTGTTCATTTCGAAGAAGCATGTAGTCTAAAATTGACAAAATTCGTATAACTTTCCTGTGTTTTGTGGTTTCCCCTGCATATACTCCGCGATCTTTACTGAATCGGTCAGCCGAGCATATCCAGGTTTTAAAGATCATGAGAAGGTTGCTGTTGGAGTCGTCGGTCAGAACAGTGTTGGCTGATAGCGGGATATTGAAGTCGACGGTTAACGACTCTTTTTGAAACTCAAGTCGCCATATGTTTTCATAAAAGTCTGATCTTAAGAAGGACGCCGATTTGTACTTGTTGGATTCTTTTGATACGAAGTCTGTAAGGAATTCGTGGTTAGCTGCCTCTCCTTTATAGGTGTTAGCCATATATGAATTCTTCTATTGAAGGGTCAGGGCCGAGTGCCTTTGCATAGTCTATTAGTTCCAGTATTTCAAGGTTGTTTTCTGGATCGGAATTTAAGTAGCTGAGCAGGCACTGGGAAAAGTCTGCCCAATGTTGTGCTTTGGAATTTAATTTCTTTCCAGGCGGGCAAGCTGACGTTAGTGTAACAATTGCTCTGGCTATGACTGGGTCGATGTTAACAAGAACTTTGTCTGTTGTAGACTGGTCGCGTGATTCAATATCCCGGTCTGGTATCGCAAGGCAGTTAAGTTCAAGAAAAGATTCTAGCTGCCCCATCGAGTTGAAACCGCTGGCGTCTAATAGGTAAGGACTGCCTTTCAAAGCTTGCACTATAATGCCAGTCTGAAATTTACGCACCCAACGGTCCCGGAAGAAGTACAATATGCTTGGCGGGAGATATCTTTCTAAGAGGTCTGGATCATATCTGTTGTGCCCCAGAGCTTCTGCCATTGAATAAACACTTCCAGTTTCCAGAAAGGTTATGACTGCTGCCGTGGACCTCATTGTTGCAGGGCGCAAAATCGTCTTAGATAACTGCTGGATAATAAAGGTGTCAGCATCCGGGGCCAATGCGGTTAGCTCATCGCACACCGTCTTCTGGTGATATTCTGTGTTGTTTGTTTTGCACGTGTAGTGGAGTGGCTTGCCTAATCCTTTCGGGGTTGATATGAGAAGTTTGCGCCATGTGTCATCATTTTTGGATCTTAAGAACTCTCGCAGTGGATTCGTAAGCGCGATTATACTTGCCACAATCGTTGCTGTTTCAGACGTTAGCTTGATTCGCATTTCTGAGCTATCGGCATGCTTCCTGTCTTTATAACCGTGAATGTATTGTGGTGTGTCGCTATTTTCTAAGCCTTTCAACATTCCTCGAGAGTCATAGAGTTCAACGCTTGCCAGGAACGCTGGCGTGATCCTTGGGTCGCTTGTGATTAACTTGATGCAGAAAGGTAGTAGCGTTTGGCGATTTGGTAGTCCCAGTTGGGTCGGCAACTTCGGGAATAAACTATGAAAATTCTTATAGGCCGATTTTAACCCTGCATAGCCATATTCACTAAATGTCGCGGCAAGATTGGCTAGCGCTTCGGGGTTGTCCTTAGATAATAACCAAGCGTTCCCTCGTGAGTCACTGGCAGGCTTACCAACTTTTACTGAGCTACCAATTTCTGCCATTTCACGAGTAATTGTGTATGCTGTCATTGCCGCGCTGATTTTGCTTTCGCACCATGTCATCACAAGGTTGTGAGCGCTATAAATATCGGCTCTAATTCTAGCAAACGCCTCTTCATCTGGGATTTCTAATGGTATTCTAATTATGAGTTTGTTCTTGTACTCACGATCTAGCTCAGTGATTATGTTTGAGTCAGCCCCTTGGGGGGGTGTTGATTTAGGGTCAGGGATATCATACGGGTTTCCGAATATATTAGATGGTACAATGTGTTCTAATATGAATGGGCGTATAATGTTTCTCCATCTTGACACTACATTTGCGTGGCCACTTTTTTTGGCAATGTGATGTTTGTAATAGTGGATCCACAGGTCCGTGAAAAAATCGGTTGAGACACTGCGATCTTTTAGCGCATAAGCCGTATATTGTTGTGACTGGTCTTCCAAGAATCTGCTTATTGTATTTATACTAACATTCGAACAAGTTCTCCTGCTTTGGTGAAAATTTTTCCCTATTTCATAGAGCTTCTCTGCTGCAGCTCTCCCGTAGTTAATGTAAACTGGTCGAAGCGGTAAAGAAATTATGTTGTCGTTTATGTTTTTGCAGTGCCAGCCTGTCCAATAATAGACTTTGTTGCTATTTAATGTTAGCGCCTCGAACCGTCCCCTGTAATAGCTATAAATATCGTAGCTTTTAACTTTTCCTCGCCAATCCAGTTGGCTGTGCTTTTGTCTGATGGTATTTATCGCGTCTTGAAGGTTGTTAGCTAAAGCTACCCTTCGATCATGGCTTAAGATTCTAAATTGCGGGCTAAGCAGTGCTCCTATGAAGTCGCTCAGCTTTTCATCCGAAACATTAGACTTTAGTTCGTCAAGCGATAAAGCCTGATCCGTTATTTGCAGGAAACATTCCAGAGATTTCAAAATAGAATTTACTGATCTTTTTTTGGGGTGGCCAAGGGCCTGCGCTAGGCAAGCCACAAGCTCAGCACTCATAGCTTCGTAGGGGTAGGTCTGATAAGTACTGATATCTTTGATGATTGTCATCGGTGGGATCTCACTGACGGTCAGCCAGAGCCCTCGTCGCAGAGCCTTTTTATCGGTATAGACAACTTTTAGCAGAAAGCAAAAAGCCAAACTCATCCAGAAACAGCACGCCATGGTGGGCCAGGGTGATCTCGCCGGGTTGCGGGCGGCTGCCACCGCCGACCAGTGCGGCCCCCGACGCCGAGTGATGCGGGTGGCGAAACGGACGCTGCGGCCAGCTGTTGAGCGGCAGCGGGCTGGCGACCGACTGGATGGCCGCCACCTCCAGCGCTTCGCGCTCGTTCAGCGGTGGCAGCAGGCCGGGCAGGCGGCTGGCGAGCAGGGTCTTGCCGGTGCCGGGTGGCCCGCTGAACAGCAGGTTGTGGGCCCCGGCCGCCGCGACCAGCAGGGCACGCTTGGCGGCGAGCTGGCCCTGTACCTCGTTGAGGTCGGGGTAGGGCTGGCTGTGCAGGACTAGGCCGTTGGCCTTGTAGGGTTCGAGGGGCTGCTGGCCGTTGAGGTGCGCGACCAGTTCCAGCAGGTGGTCTACGGCGTACACCACCAGGCCCGAAGCCAGGCAGGACTCCTCGGCATTCTCCCGTGGCACCACCAGCGCGCGCCCGGCTTCGCGGGCGGCAAGGGCGGCCGGCAGCACGCCCTGCACGCAGCGCACCGCCCCCGACAGCGCCAGCTCGCCCAGGCATTCCACTGCGTGCAGCGAGGCGATCGGCATCTGCCCGTTGGCGGCCAGGATGCCCAGGGCTATGGCCAGGTCGAAGCGTCCGCCATCCTTGGGCAGGTCGGCGGGGGCGAGGTTGAGGGTGATGCGCCGCGCGGGGAACTCCAGGCCGGAGTTGAGGATGGCGCTGCGCACACGGTCCTTGCTTTCCTTTACCGTGGCTTCGGGCAGGCCGACCAGGGTCAGGTTGGGCAGGCCGTTGGCCAGGTGCGCTTCGATGGTGACCGCAGGGGCCAGTACGCCCACCTGGGCGCGGCTGTGGACAAGGGCGAGGGACATGCACACTCCATGATCGGGACAATGCCGCGTCCTGCGGCTGGGGCAAGGATAGTGGTGCGCGCGCAGGGTGCGCGGGGGAGAGTGAGTCGAGGTTTTGCAGCGGTTGACGGGGCCAGGAGCGCTGGTCAAGATCACGGCGCCCCGGTGCAGCCTTCGGGCCGCGACGGCGTGCGTGCCAATGGCTTCTATCGCCGCTTGGGGGTGGGAGGTGGTGGCGCAGTTGGAGGAGGGGGATGTGCGGTATGAGAAGGTGAGGCAGGCCCCTGCATGACCCTGCAGGCGCCGGCCCCGCCGACGAAGGCTGCGCTGCGCTCTACTCGGCAGCCGCCGGGTTCAGCCGCGCTTCCATCTCTTCGACCTTGGCCTCCAGCGCCTCCAGGCGTGCGCGGGTGCGGGCCAGCACTACCATCTGGCTGTCGAACTCCTCACGGCTGACCAGTTCCAGCTTGCTGAAACCACTTTGCAGCAGCGCCTTGAACTGGCTTTCCAGTTCGCTGCGCGGCTGCGCGGTGTCACCGCTGAACAGGCGCGAGGCCTGGTCGCTCAGGGCATCGAGAAAGGCTTTGGGCGCGAGCATGTTGGTCCGTCCGGTAAATGCAAAGAGGCGGCCAGTGTAACACGCACCCCACGCCCGCTCGCCCCGCACGCTTTTCGCGCATTCCCCCGATCGGTAGCGCACCGTTTTTGTGCGTGTTTGCCCTGCTGGCGACTGGCCAATTCCAAGCAAGGCACGCAAGCCCTTGTAATTGGTGGCTTTGGCAGACATGGCAAGGTTTCTGCTTAGAGCCAAGTGACTCATGCACTGGTGTCGGGCCTTGGGATTGAGGCCGACGAAGCGTTACAAAGCCAGGCACTGCGCTTAGACTTGAGACGGGTTTGTTTTCCTGGGGCAAGTCCACCAATTCGGGAGAGAGTTTCATGAAGCTAGTCACTGCCATCATCAAGCCATTCAAGTTGGACGACGTGCGCGAGTCGCTGTCCGAAATCGGCGTGCAGGGCATTACCGTCACGGAAGTCAAAGGCTTCGGACGGCAGAAAGGCCACACCGAGCTGTATCGCGGTGCTGAATACGTAGTCGATTTCCTGCCCAAGGTGAAGATCGATGTCGCCATCGACGACAAGGACCTGGACCGGGTCATCGAGGCGATCACCAAGGCGGCCAACACCGGCAAGATCGGTGACGGCAAGATTTTCGTGGTCAATCTGGAACAGGCCATCCGCATCCGTACCGGTGAAACCGATACCGACGCGATCTAAGTAACGCCGCCCCAAACCCCAACGCCCCAGGAGATAACAATATGACTCTGCGTCAGTTCGCAGGGCTAGGAGCCCTTTTGTCCCTCGTAATGCCTGGCATGGCCATGGCAGAGGAGGCAGCCGCCCCCGTGCTCAACTCCGGCGACACCGCCTGGATGTTGACCGCCACCGCGCTGGTGCTGTTCATGACCATCCCGGGCCTGGCGTTGTTCTACGGCGGCATGGTGCGTTCCAAGAACGTGCTTTCGGTGATGATGCAGTGTTTCGCCATCACCGGCCTGATCAGCATTCTGTGGATGGTCTACGGCTACAGCCTGGCGTTCGATACCACGGGTATGGAAGAGGGCGTGGTCAACTTCAATTCCTTCGTCGGCGGGTTCTCCAAGGCCTTCCTGGCCGGCGTCACCCCCGCAAGCCTGACCTCGTTGTTCCCCGAGGCGGTGTTCATCACCTTCCAGATGACCTTCGCCATCATCACTCCGGCCCTGATCGTCGGTGCCTTTGCCGAGCGCATGAAGTTCTCGGCCATGCTGATCTTCATGGCCGTGTGGTTCACCCTGGTCTACGCACCGATCGCGCACATGGTCTGGTCCGGTGCCGGCGGCCTGATGTGGGACTGGGGCGTACTGGACTTTGCCGGTGGCACCGTGGTGCATATCAATGCGGGTATCGCGGGCCTGGTGGCGTGCCTGGTGCTGGGCAAGCGCAAGGGTTTCCCGACCACCCCGATGGCCCCGCACAACCTGGGCTACACCCTGATGGGCGCGGCCATGCTGTGGATCGGCTGGTTCGGCTTCAACGCCGGCTCCGCAGCCGCTGCCAACGGCACCGCCGGCATGGCCATGCTGGTGACCCAGATCGCCACGGCCGCCGCTGCGCTGGGCTGGATGTTCGCCGAGTGGATCACCCACGGCAAACCCAGCGCCCTGGGCATCGCCTCCGGTGTGGTGGCAGGCCTGGTGGCGATCACCCCGGCTGCGGGCACCGTAGGCCCGATGGGCGCGCTGGTGATCGGCCTGGTATCGGGTGTGGTGTGCTTCTTCTGCGCCACCAGCCTCAAGCGCAAGATGGGCTATGACGACTCCCTGGACGCCTTCGGCGTGCATGGCATCGGCGGCATCGTCGGCGCGATTCTCACCGGCGTGTTCGCGGCCCCTGCACTGGGCGGCTTCGGTACCGTCGAAGATATCGGCGCACAGGTCTGGGTGCAGGCCAAGGGCGTGGGCTTCACGGTGATCTACACCGCTATCGTCACCTACGTGATTCTGAAGGTGCTGGACCTGGTGATGGGCCTGCGGGTCAACGAAGAGGAAGAAGCGGTCGGCCTCGACCTCGCGCAGCACAACGAGCGTGGCTACAACCTGTAACATGCTCGAAAAAACATGCCCGGCTTGCCGGGCATTTTTTTGCCTGGATTTTGTCCATCCAAGGGCACGCAAACGGTTTCCACGGGGGCATTTGCAGGCGCTTGACGCTGTAATGGCCATCAAGCATAAAACTTACAGCGAACAAGGATATTTAGGCACTTTGCTTTTTCACACATCACGCTAGAATGCGCGCCGTAGGGTGCGGATGACCTGTCCGCGCACTTCGATACCCTTTGCTAGGCTTGGCATTGAACAGGCCGCTCACGGCGGGGTCAGCTGGTGAAGCAATGCCGGCAGCTCTTTCTTTTTGTCGGGCCCTGCACGGGCCCGCACGGTGCTCGCCAGGCGGTAGGGCGGGCGCCGCTGGCCGCGGGCTACCCGTGGCCCTGGATTTTTCCGGCAGTGGCCGCACCTGGCGCTGTTGGTCTATAACTTATCTGCTTTTCGCAAGTCATGAGGTAGAACATGAGCGACGATGATCTGGAAAACGACGACCTCGAAGTGGGCGACGAAGACGATACCGATGAAGGCCTGGAAGCGGCTGCCGACGACGTTGCCGATGACAGCGGTGACGACAGCCCCGCACCGGTAGCCAAGGGCAAGTCCAAGGCTGCGGTCTCGGTCGACGAAATGCCCAGCATGGAAGCCAAGCAGAAGGAGCGCGACGCGCTCGCCAAGGCGATGGAAGAGTTCCTGTCGCGTGGCGGCAAGGTGCAGGAAGTGGAGGCCAACGTGGTCGCCGATCCGCCCAAGAAGCCAGACAACAAGTACGGTAGCCGTCCTATCTGAGGGGTGCCGTCGAACAGAAGAGCCCGCCGTCGCTGCGGGCTTTTTTGTGGGTGGCGTTATCGGTTGCCGCTGCTGACGCTATGGTGGGGCAGGCCCGCTCCTACAACGATCACCGCAACCCTTGTGGGAGCGGGCTTGACCCGCGATGGGGCCAGCGGGGCTAACGCCAACTGAGCAACAGCTCAGGCAACTGCGACAGGCGCTGGATCTCGGCATCCGGCTGCCCCTCGGCCGTCCACGCCTTACCCTGCGGGTTGAACCATATCGCGCGCAGGCCGGCCTGCTGGGCCCCGGCGATGTCGTCGCCCGGGTGGTCGCCGATATGCACGGCATTGCCGGCCTCGGCCTGGCCCTGGCGCAATGCTTCGAGAAACGGTTGCGGGTCGGGCTTGCCGATGCCCAAGTCCTCGGCGCACAGGGCGAACCTGAAATAGTCGGCCAGCCCCAGGCGCCTCACGTCGGCATTGCCATTGGTGACCACGCCCAGGGTGTAGCGATGGCGCAGCACCTCCAGCACTGGCTGCACCTCGGGGAAGATATCCACCTGGTGGCGCGCATGCAGGAACACTTCAAAGCCCTCGTTGGCCAGGGCGTGGGCCCTGGCTTCGCTGTAGCCGACGTCGCTCATGGCATGGAACAGCACCTTGCGCCGCAAGGCGCTGATGCGATGCCGCAGGCCCGGCTCGGCCTGCACCAGGCGCTCGCGAATGGCATACAGGTGCTCCACCGGCACCGCGCCCAGGTCGGGTGCATTCGCCGCCAGCCAGTCGCGCAGCACGGCCTCGGCACTGACAATGACCGGGGCGGTGTCCCACAGGGTGTCGTCCAGGTCGAAGGTGATCAGCTGAATGCTCATGAGTCACTGTCCTTGCTGCGTTTGGCCCTTGGGTGGGCGCTGTCATAGACGCTCGCCAGGTGCTGGAAGTCCAGGTGAGTGTAGATCTGCGTGGTGGCGATGTCGGCATGCCCGAGCATTTCCTGCACCGCACGCAGGTCCTGGGACGATTCGAGCAGGTGGCTGGCGAAGGAGTGGCGCAGCATGTGCGGGTGCAGGTTCTGCCCCAGCTCGCGGCTGCCCGCCGCCTGGACCCGCAGCTGGATCGCCCGCGGGCCCAGGCGCCGGCCTTGCTGGCTGACGAACACCGCGTTGTCCTGCGGGGCGCTGATGCCGCGCAGCGCCAGCCACTTTTCCAATGCCTCTCTGGCTTTGCGGCCTACCGGCAGCACGCGGGTCTTGCTGCCCTTGCCATGCACCTGCACCAGGCCGGCTGGCAGGTCGAGCTGATCGAGATCGAGGCTGGTCAGCTCCGACAGGCGCAGGCCCGAGGAGTAGAACAGCTCGAGCATGGCCTGGTCGCGGCGGGCGAGAAAGTCGTCGTCCACCGCGCCTTCGAGCAATTGCAGCGCGCGGTCGGTATCGAGGGTCTTGGGCAGCCGGCGCTCGCCCTTGGGCGCGGCCAGGCCGTTGGCCGGGTCGTGGTCGCACAGGCCTTCGCGGTTCAGGTAGCGGTACAGGCCGCGCACCGCCGAAAGCATGCGCGCCAGGCTGCGCGACGACTGCCCGGCATGGTGCTGGCGCGCCACGAACTGGCGCAGGTGCTGGATCTGCAGGGCGCTCCAGCTGGCGATGCCGGTTTTCCCGCAGTAGGCCAGCACGTTGGCCAGGTCACGCCGGTAGGCCAGCTGGGTATGCTCCGACACCTGGCGCTCGTTGCGCAGGTGCGCGATGAACGCGTCCAGCTGGCGCTCCATCAGCGTACCGGGCGCAGGGTCTGGGTAAAGCGCGGTAGCACGCGGCCGAGCACTTCGGCGATGTAGCTCAGGAACAGGGTGCCGACGCTGCTTTTGTAGTGCTGCGGGTCGTGGCTGGCGATGGCGAGCACGCCATGCAGGCCCTGATAGTCGAGCGCGGCGACGGCACTGGAGCCGACTTCGGGGCGCTGGGCCTCGCCGAACAGGAAGTCCAGCTCGTGGTCGCGCAGGGTGCCGCTGACCGTCTTGCCCGCGCACAGCAGGCCGCCGATGGCCTGTTGCGCTTCGGTCGGGTTGACCCAGCGGCCCACGGGCGCCACGGTATCGCCGAACAGGATCAGGCTCACGAACGGCACCTTGAACTCCTGGCGCAGGCTGTCCTCGACGGCCATCACCACGGCCTCGAGGCTGTCGGCGTCGAGCAGGTCGAGGATCAGCCGGCGGGTCTTCTCGAACAGCCGGTCGTTGTCGCGGGCCACGTCCATCAGGTGCGAGAGGCGGTGGCGCATCTCGATGTTGCGGTCGCGCAGCAGCTTGAGCTGGCGCTCCACCAGCGACACGCTGTCGCCGCGCTGGTGAGGCACCTGCAGCTCCAGCAGCAGGTCGTCATGCTCGGCGAAGAACGCCGGGTTGGCACGCAGGTAAGCCACCACGTCCTGGGCCCCGACGCTGGGCGTCGAGCCCTGGGCGTCGGAGGCGTCGGGCTCTGCGGTGGGCGTGTGGGGCTGGTCGGTCATGGCTGGTACTCACTCATAGGCGAACCTGTCCTTCATACACGCGTACGGCAGGGCCTGTCATCACTACAGGCCGGCCCGGGCCGCCCCACTCGATGGACAGGCGCCCTCCAGGCAGGTCGATCAGCAGCGGCGAATCCATCCAGCCCTGGCTGATGGCAGCCACCGCCGCGGCGCAGGCACCGGTGCCGCAGGCCTGGGTTTCCCCGGCGCCGCGCTCCCACACGCGCAACTGGGCGCGGTGGCGGTCGATGACCTGGAGGAAGCCGACGTTGACCCGCTGCGGGAAGCGCGGGTGGTTCTCGATCTGCGGGCCGAGGTCGTGCACCGGGGCGCTGTTGATGTCGTCGACGCGCAGCACCGCATGGGGGTTGCCCATCGACACGGCAGCCAGGTTGACCGTGCGACCGGCCACTTCCAGCGGGTAGTTCAGGGCCTGGGCAGGGGCGTCGAAGGGGATCTCGGACGGCACCAGGCGCGGTGGGCCCATGTCGACGCTGATCTGCCCGTCGCCGCGCACATCGAGTTCGATGATGCCGCTCTTGGTCTCGACGCGGATACGCTTTTTCGCCGTCAGGCGCTTGTCCAGCACGAAGCGCGCGAAGCAGCGTGCACCGTTGCCGCACTGCTCGACCTCGGACCCGTCGGCGTTGAAGATCCGGTAGCGAAAGTCCACGTCCGGATTGCTCGGCGCCTCGACGATCAGCAGTTGGTCGAAACCGATGCCGGTGTGCCGGTCACCCCATTGCTTGGCGTGCTTGGGCAGGATGTGCGCGTGCTGGCTGACCAGGTCGAGGACCATGAAGTCGTTGCCCAGGCCGTGCATCTTGGTAAAACGCAGCAGCATGGGGTCACTCCGGCAGCAGGCTTTCGCCGGCAAACAGCTCGGCCACGGTTTCGCGACGGCGCACTTCGAAGGCCTGATCGGCATCCACCATTACTTCGGCGCAGCGACCACGGGTGTTGTAGTTCGAACTCATGACGAAACCGTAGGCACCGGCCGAATGCACGGCCAGCAGGTCGCCTTCGGCCAGGTTCAGCGCACGGTCCTTGGCCAGGAAGTCGCCGGTCTCGCAGATCGGGCCGACCACGTCATAGCTGCGCGGCTCGCCATCACGGGGCTGCACGGCGGTCACGTCCATCCAGGCCTGGTACAGCGCCGGGCGGATCAGGTCGTTCATCGCCGCGTCGACGATGGCGAAGTCCTTGTGCTCGGTGTGCTTGAGGTACTCGACGCGGGTCAGCAGCACGCCGGCATTGGCCACGATGTAGCGGCCCGGTTCGAATACCAGCGCCAGGTCGCGGTCGCCCACGCGCTCGCGGATGGCCTTGATGTAGTCGCCGGCCAGTGGCGGCTCTTCGTCGCGATAGCGCACGCCCACGCCGCCGCCCAGGTCCAGGTGGCGCAGGTAGATGCCGCACTCGCCGAGGCGGTCGATCAGCGCCAGCAGGCGGTCGAGGGCATCGAGGAAGGGCTCCAGCGTCGTCAGCTGCGAACCGATGTGGCAGTCGACGCCGACGATTTCCAGGTTCGGCAGCTGCGCGGCGCGCACGTAGACTTCTTCGGCATCGGCAATGGCGATACCGAACTTGTTCTCTTTGAGGCCGGTGGAAATGTACGGGTGGGTGCCGGCATCGACATCCGGGTTGACCCGCAGCGAGATCGGCGCGCGTACGCCCATTTCGGCGGCAACCACCTGCAGGCGCTCCAGCTCGTCGGTGGACTCGACGTTGAAGCAGTGCACGCCCACTTCGAGGGCGCGGCGCATGTCGTCGCGGGTCTTGCCCACGCCGGAGAACACCACACGGTCGGCGCGCCCGCCGGCGGCCAGCACACGCTCCAGTTCACCGCCCGAGACGATGTCGAAGCCTGCGCCCAGTCGTGCCAGCACGTTCAGCACGCCGAGGTTGGAGTTGGCTTTTACGGCGAAGCACACCAGGTGCGAAACACCCTGCAATGCATCGGCGTAGCTACGGTACTGGGCTTCGATATGCGCCCGCGAGTACACGTAGGTAGGCGTGCCGAAGCGTTCGGCAATCGCCGACAGCGCCACGCCTTCCGCGAACAGCTCGCCGTCGCGGTAGTTGAAAGCGTCCATGGGGATCCCTTAATCAGTGCTGGTGCGATTGCGACTTTTTGCCGTCTTTGCCGTCTTCAGGCAGGTACAGTGGGCCTTTCTGACCGCAAGCGGAGACGAGGCAGGCAATCGCGACTAGCGCCGCGAGGGAGGAAATCAGGCGCTTCATGGCGAAATCCTTTGAATTTAAGCAGTATTGCGCCCGAGTATACCGAGCGCCCGGCGCCTTGCCTATGTAGCCGCTGCGCCGTCGGACAGGCGCCCGTGCAGGGTGTCGGCTGCGGGCGTTAACCTTTGCATTCGTGGCGCGGCGCTCGTATCTTGCCCGGCTTGCGTGTGTGCAGACATTTTCGAGGTTCTTGCAATGAGTTTGAGCGAAGCGCGTTTTCACGACCTGGTCGACGCGACCCAACAGGCCCTGGAAGACCTGTTCGATGAAACCGACCTGGACCTGGACATGGAGAACTCGGCGGGCGTTCTTACCATCAAGTTCGACAACGGCAGCCAGTTGATCTTCAGCCGCCAGGAGCCGCTGCGCCAGCTGTGGCTGGCCGACAAGTCGGGTGGTTTCCATTTCGACTATGACGAAGCCAGCGGCAAATGGACCTGTGAGAAGACCGAGGAACTGCTCGGCGAGATGCTCGAGCGCATCGTCTGGGAGCGGGTCGGCGAAAAGCTCGACTTCGACGAGATCTGAGATGAGCACTGCTGCCAAACCGGCCAAGCCGCTGTACAGCAATGTCAGCCCGGCGGTGCCGTCGCCCTGCATCAGCCTGTGCCGGCTGGACGAGGCCAAGGTGTGCCTGGGCTGCTTTCGCCATGTCGAGGACATTCGCCAGTGGCGCAGCGCCGACGACCAGCGCCGCCGCGAGATCTGCGCCCAGGCACAGGCACGACGCCAGGCGGCCGGCTAGGCTGCGACGGCGAGCCTCTTGTGTATTTATTGTGCTGTGGTAGTGTCGAGGTTGATCGGCCTGGCCGAAAAACATGCAAACCCCGCCCTTGGGCGGGGTTTTGCTTTATAACGCCCAGCACTTTTACCCATGAACAAGGAGTCTGACTGGATCATGAGCACCAAGCCTTCCCTTATCCTCACCCGATTGGACGTACAGCGTCTCGAGCGTCTGATCGATGGCCTCGATGAAAAGACGCAGGACTCGCCGGGTGTGCTCGCCCTGCAGGACGAGCTGGACCGCGCCGAGCAGGTAGTGAGCCACGAGGAGGTTCCGGCCGGTGTCGTGACCATGAACTCGCGCGTGCATTGCCGCGATGAAGTCAGCGGCAAGGACTACCACCTGACCCTGGTGTACCCGAAGGATGCCGGCGCCGAAGGCACGGTCTCGATCCTGGCGCCGATGGGCAGCGCATTGCTCGGCCTGTCGGTGGGCGAGCAGATCGACTGGCCAGTGCCCGGCGGCAAGACCCTCAAGCTCAAGCTGCTCGAAGTCGAGTACCAGCCCGAAGCCGCAGGCGACTTCGACCTCTGATCAGGCCGCTTCCAGCGCCTGGTTCAGCACCCGCTCCAGTTCCTGCTTGTAGCGCAGGTACAGGATGCTCGAGCCCTGGCCTTCGGCAAGCAGGTCGGACAGGTCCAGGTCGGTGATGTAGCAGCGGTAGCGCTGGGCGTCACGGCGCTGGCCGACGATCTCGCGGGCGACCACCGCATACAGCTGGTCGCCATACTCGAGCTCCGAAAACTCCTTCTGGTTGCAGTACAACGTCACCTGCAAGGCGTCTTCGACGCCTGCCTGGATGATCGCCTGCACTTCGTAGGCGGTGCTGCCCAGCGTGGTGGGCGGTGCCTGGCGCGGCTCCAGCTGGCGTGCCCGGCCGATACCGGGGGGCGACAGCTGATAGTAGAGGATGTCCAGCGCGCCCTGTGCCGGCAGCTCTTCCAGCGGCAGCCGTGCGTTGTGCCGGAACACCACCGATTGCAGAAAGCGCTGCAGCGGCAGCAACAGGCTGCTGTCGTCGTGGTAGGGCAGGCGTTGCTGCCACAGCGCATTGAATTCATCCAGCACGTAGACGTCGGCCCAGTTCTCCTGCACCCGGTAGAAAACCTGCAGGCACTGCGGCTGGCCCTGGGGCAGCACCAGCGCCAGGTCGTGGTCTTCCAGCACGTTGGCGTCCAGGTGCAGCGGGGTGTACTCGGCACGTTCCTCGCCCAGGTATGCCAACAGTGCATCCTGACTGTCCAGGCTGACCAGGTTGACCGCCCCGTGGTGCAATTCCAGTACATGGGTGTGCTGCTGCACCTGTATCAGGTAGCGATGCCCCAGGCCTTCGGCAAGCAGCGCCTGAGCGGTGGCGAACACCTCTTCGACCCGCTGGGCGATGGCCTGGGCGCGGTTGTGGCAGAAGCAGCGCACGTTCAGCGTAGGCAGGTGGCCCTTGCTGCCCAGGCTGTTGAGGTAGTCGCGCAGGTTGCGCATCAGGGCGTGCTCGCCGTCATACCGCTGCACCAGCACTTCGTTCCAGCTGTTGAGGGTCACCTGGTCCAGGGTCAGCACCAGGTTCTCGCGCACCCCGGCGTAGCTCAGCGAGTCGGTGCGCTCGGTGGTCATCAGGATGTTGAGGTCGCGGTGATGCTGCAGCGGGTCGATGCCGACGTTGACCAGCAGCAGGATCTCGTCCGCCACGCTCGGTTGCAGCAGGCGCGCCTCGCTGACTTCCTTGAACGGCAGGGCCACGCTCTGCTGCAGGCTGCCCAGCAGGTTGAACAGCTCGTACTCGCTCAGGTCGCTGCTGCCGGGGTTGAGCGCCAGGCGCGTGGTGCTGTCGATCACCCCGTTGCGGTGCGCCCAGGCCAGCAGTTCGAGCAGTTCGCGGCAGCGTTTGAACGGCACGAACTGCTCCCACTCATGGGCGTTCAGGTTGCCGCTGTACAGGCTCCAGTGGGTTTGCCCAGGCTCCTGGCGATTGGGTGCCTGGACCAGGGTCAGGGTGTCTTCGGCCAGGTCCGGGGCGATGCCCGGGTTGATGAACTCGACCTTGCCGGCGCGCCGCTCGAAGGCGGCGTAGAGGCGTCGGCCCAGCACGTTGAGGTCGCGCTGGTCGAGGCGCGTGGCAGCTTGCGGGTTGCGTGCGAACTGGCCGAGAAAACGGTAGCTGTGGTTGAGTTCGGCCACCAGGATGCGCCGTTCGGCTTCCACCTGGCGCACCTTCCACTGGCTGCGGCTGTCCAGCAGCATCAGCTGGCGCTCGTCCCAGCCCCACTCGCGGGTCAGGCGCTCGAGCAGGTCGCGCTGCCAGCCGCCGCTGCGCTGGCGCGCCAGCAGGCTGATCTTCTTGTTCACCTTCAGGTACAGGCTGCGTCGCACCAGCTCCAGGCGCTGGGCCTCGCCGCGGTGCTGCAGGTACTGCTCGATACGCCGGTACACCATCATGTACGGGTCCAGCTCGTCGAGGTCGAGGCGGTTGGCGAACACTGCCTGCTTGAACTGCAGGCTCAGGCACTGCACGTGCGGATGTTCGCTGGCATACACCTCGGTCAGCAGCAGCTTGAGCAGCGACTTGTAGGGTGACTCGATGCCCTTGAACAGCTGCCACAACCCGGCGCCCACGAACTCGCCGGGCGGGATGTGGGCCAGGTGGCCGAGGTCCAGGTTCTCGTCGGCGCGGATGAAGCGCTTGGACAGCAGGGTCTGGGTGTAATGCGCGTAGCTGCCTTCCTCGTAGACCGGCACCAGCCACCACAGCGGCGTGCGCCCGGCCAGCCACAGCGCGGTGCGGTAGAACTCGTCCAGCAGCAGGTAGTGCTGGGTGGTGCCGCAGTCGTCCGAACTCAGTGCGGTATTGCGCTCGCCGGTGACGAAGCGCTCCGGCTCGATCAGGAACAGGTGCAGTTCGGCGCCCTGGGACGCGGCCCAGACCTCCAGCAACACGCACTTTCTGCGCAGCTCGCTCAGCTCGGCCTCGCTGAGCCCGGGGGCGTGGCACAGCCACACGTCCATGTCGCTTTCATCGGCCTGGGCCAGGGTGCCCAGGCTGCCCATCAGGTACAGCCCCAGCAGCGGGCGCGGTGGCTGGCCGTGGCGCTTGCGGTAGGTGAACGAGCGGGTCAGGCGCTGGGCCTCGGCCAGCGCCTCGTCGTCGGGCTCGTAGCACGAGATGCCCGCCGGAGTGGTGCCCGATACGTAGCCGGGCAGCAGCGGGTGATTGACGTGGAAGAACAGCGCCAGCAGGTTGAGCACCTGCTGCTGGCGGCTCGACAACCCTTCCATGGCGCGTGCCAGTCGACCCTGGTTGATGGCCAGGAAGCGCTTGCGCAACTGGCTGAGCACCTTGCGATCGATGCCTTCGTCGAGGTCGGGTCGAATTTCGTGGGGGTGGTTCATTGCAGGGCTCTAACTGGCCATCACGGGAGCAATGGCGAGTTTAGCCGCTACGGGGCGAGGGGCTGAAATCTATTTGATTTCTGGCGCCATTTTGTCAGCGCCTGACGTATTGACCGGGTGTGGCCTTCGCCGGCAAGGCCGGCTCCTGTATCGATCTGCAGGATCCGGCCTTGCCGGCGAAGGCTTCAGCGAAGCTCTCAAGCCGGCTCGGCGACCGTGTTCAGGATGATCAGCAACTGCTGTACGTTCTGCGCCGCATCGCGGCCCAGCGGGGTCAGGTAGCCGCCGTCTTCCTGGGTGATCAGTTCCTTGGAGAACAGGCGCTTGGCGGCGGCAATCGCCTGGGGTGCTGCGGTGGCATGGACTTTCAGTCCTTCCTGCGTGCTGTCCAGGTTGAACAGCGCGAGTATTTCCAGTTCGGCAATCAGCTCGGGGGTAAACGACATAGATACTCCGGACTTTCCTGAAGTGGAGGGCAGCACCCTTGCAGGGGTACATGAAGTTGCAGTGTAGCCACGCCAGCCGGTAATTGCTTCAGTCCTTTTCGGGTGGCAACTCAGGCAGCGCACGCAGGGCGGTTTCGTACCACTGCGTATCGAACGCCCGGTCGTCCTCGAGCATGGCGTCGATCTCGCAGGCCAGCACGTGGGCCATCAGGTTGAGGATGTCCTCACGCTCGTAGCCCACCAGCGTCAGCTTGTTGAACGTGGCCTTGGCCGCTGGCGGGTTGTCGTTCTCGATCTGGTTCTCGATGGCCTGGATCAGGGTCGATTCGGCGAACGCTTCTTCGTCATTGTCGATATCGGTGGGCTCGCTCATGGGCGCTCTCCTCGGAATGGGCATCCAGTTTGCCATGCAGTGCACGCCAATGCCTGGCTATCGAGCAACTGCATGATGCTGGTCAGTGCCTGCGGTAGCGTCTATAAAGGCCAGGCCAACCCCTTTCGGCCTGGAGGCATGTTTCATGCTCAAGCTTCACGGTTTTGCAGTCAGCAACTACTACAACATGGTCAAACTGGCGCTGCTGGAAAAGGGCGTGCCCTTCGAAGAGGTGCTGTTTTTCGGCGGCCCCGGCCCCGCATCACTGAAGATCAGCCCCTGCGGCAAGGTGCCGGTGCTGGAGACCGAGCACGGCTTTCTCAGTGAGACCAACCTGATCCTTGACTATATCGAGCAGACCCAGCCCGGCAAGGCGCTGCTGCCCGAGGGCGTGTTCGCCCAGGCCAAGGTGCGCGAACTGGCCAAGGAGATCGAGCTGTACATCGAGCTGCCGGCCCGAGCCTGCTACCCCGAGGCGTTCTTCGGTGCCCAGGTGGACCCGGCCATCAAGCAAAAGGCCAAGGCCGAGCTGCTGGCGGGTCTTGCCGCCCTCAAGCGCAACGGTGCCTTCGCTCCCTATGTGGCGGGCGAGCAGATGACCCTGGCGGACATCCTGTTCTGCTACAGCGTCGACCTGGCGTATGCGGTGGGCAAGAAGGTGTTCGACATGGATGTGCTGGCGGACTTCCCGCAGGCCAAGGCCCTGCTCGAACACTTCAAGCAGAACCCCAACGTGCAGAGAAACGCCGCAGACAAGGAAGCCCAGATGCCGGCCTTCCTCGAGATGGTGCGTACCGGCAAGCGCTGACTTCAGCGCAGCCAGGCCCGCCAGGCGGGCCTGGCGAATGCCTCAGCGGCTGGCCAGGAGTGCCTGGCCGCGGGCCACGGCTGCACGTACCTGGGCCGGTGCGGTGCCGCCGATGTGGTTGCGCGCGTTCACCGAGCCTTCCAGGGTCAGCACGGCAAACACGTCCTGCTCGATCTGGTCGCTGAACTGGCGCAGTTCAACCAGGCTCATCTCGGCCAGGTCCTTGCCGGTGTCCACGCCGTACTTCACCGCGTGGCCGACGATCTCGTGGCAATCACGGAACGGCAGGCCGCGGCGTACCAGGTAATCAGCCAGGTCGGTGGCGGTGGAGAACCCGCGCAGCGCGGCTTCGCGCATGATCGCGTGCTTTGGCTTGATCGCCGGGATCATGTCGGCAAAAGCCCGCAGCGAATCGCGCAGGGTATCGGCGGCATCGAACAGCGGTTCCTTGTCTTCCTGGTTGTCCTTGTTGTAGGCCAGCGGCTGGCCCTTCATCAGGGTCAGCAGGCCGGTCAGGGCGCCGAACACGCGGCCGGTCTTGCCGCGTACCAGCTCGGGGACGTCGGGGTTCTTTTTCTGCGGCATGATCGAGCTGCCGGTGCAGAAGCGGTCCGGCAGGTCGATGAACTGGAACTGCGCGCTGGTCCACAGCACCAGCTCTTCGGAAAAGCGCGACAGGTGCATCATCGCGATGCTGGCCGCCGCGCAGAATTCGATGGCGAAGTCACGGTCGGACACGCCGTCCAGCGAGTTGCCGCCCACCGCTTCGAAGCCCAGCAGCGAGCAGGTCAGTTCACGGTCGATCGGGTAGGTGGTACCGGCCAGTGCGGCGCTGCCCAACGGCATGCGGTTGGTGCGCTTGCGGCAGTCCACCAGCCGCTCGTAGTCGCGGCTGAGCATTTCGAACCAGGCCAGCAGATGATGCCCGAAGGTCACCGGCTGGGCGGTCTGCAGGTGGGTGAAGCCCGGCATGATGGTGTCGGCTTCGCGCTCGGCCTGCTCCAGCAGGCCTTTTTGCAGGCGGGTGATCTCGGCCAGGATCAGGTCGATCTCGTCGCGCAGCCACAGGCGGATGTCGGTGGCCACCTGGTCGTTGCGGCTGCGCCCGGTGTGCAGCTTCTTGCCGGTGATGCCGATGCGGTCGGTCAGGCGTGCCTCGATGTTCATGTGCACGTCTTCGAGGTCGATGCGCCAGTCGAAGTTGCCGGCTTCGATTTCGCCCTGGATGGTGGTCAGGCCGTCGATGATGCTGTCGCGCTCGGCATCGGTGAGCACGCCGACCTTGGCCAGCATGGTGGCGTGGGCGATCGAACCCATGATGTCGTGGCGGTACAGGCGCTGGTCGAAGGTGACGGAGGCGGTGAAGCGGGCGACGAAGGCGTCGACCGGCTCGCTGAAACGGCCGCCCCAGGACTGGTTGGTCTTGTCGGTGCTCATGGATTCACTCGTGTAAGGCGTGAACGGAAAAAGTGGCGCAGATGATAGCAGGGTTGCCGGGGCTCACGGGGCTCGGCGGTCGGCGCAACTGCGGGTTTGTGTCGCAGCCGGGGGCCACGACAGGGGCGATGCAAAAGGATATTTATCGATTGAACGGCAGCGTGCCTGCAACCGTCTACAGTTGGACAGAGGATTGGCAGGTTTCGCCCTCCCAGTGAATCTTTAGCCCTCGTGCGAGTCTGAGCGTGGATCGCCGTGACGGTCGTCACTTCACCTGTCTACGCTATCCTTGTGCGAGACTCACGCAGGAATCCAGCGCTATATGAATGTCCTGATCGTTGATGACGAACCCCAAGCCCGGGAACGCCTGAGCCGAATGCTCGGCGAGCTGGAGGGCTATACCGTGCTGGAGCCCAGCGCCACCAATGGCGAAGAGGCCCTGGCATTGATCGACAGCCTCAAGCCCGAGGTGGTCCTGCTCGACATCCGCATGCCCGGCATGGACGGGCTGCAGGTGGCGGCCCGGTTGTGCGAGCGCGAAGCGCCACCGGCCGTGGTGTTCTGTACGGGGGATGACGAATTCACCGTGCAGGCGTTCAAGGACAGCACCCTGGGCCATCTGCTCAAGCCGGTTCAGGCCGATGCCCTGCGCGACGCGCTGCGCAAGGCCGAGCGCCCGAACCGCGTGCAGCTGGCGGCGCTGACCCGCCCCGGCGCCGAAAGCGGCAACGGGCCGCGCAGCCACATCAGCGCCAGGACCCGCAAGGGCATCGAGCTGATTCCCATCGACCAGGTGATCTACTTCATCGCCGATCACAAGTACGTGACCTTGCGTCATGAGGGCGGCGAGGTGCTGCTGGACGAACCGCTCAAGGCTCTGGAAGACGAGTTCGGCGAGCGCTTCGTGCGTATCCACCGCAACGCGCTGGTGGCCCGCGACCGTATCGAACGCCTGCAGCGCACGCCGCTGGGGCATTTCCAGCTTTTTCTCAAGGGCCTCAATGGCGATGCCCTGATTGTCAGCCGCCGCCATGTGGCCGGCGTACGCAAGATGATGCAGCAGCTTTAGGGCGGGGCGGGAGCACTGCTTGACCAGGGACGGTCGACCCCTCCACTGACATAGATCTGCTAGCAGCCCGGATTGAGCTGTTATCATCCCGCGCATCTATCTCGTACGGATCGATCCATGTCCACTCGTGAAATCCGCATTGCCACGCGCAAAAGTGCCCTTGCCCTGTGGCAGGCCGACTATGTAAAAGCCCGCCTCGAACAGGCACACCCCGGCCTGGTGGTGACCCTGGTGCCGATGGTCAGCCGCGGCGACAAGCTGCTCGACTCGCCGCTGTCGAAGATCGGCGGCAAGGGCTTGTTCGTCAAGGAGCTGGAAACCGCGCTGCTGGAGCAGGAAGCCGACATCGCCGTGCACTCGATGAAAGACGTGCCGATGGACTTCCCCGAAGGCCTGGGCCTGTTCTGCATCTGCGAGCGCGAAGACCCGCGCGATGCCTTTGTCTCCAACACCTATGCCAGCCTCGATGCACTGCCGGCAGGCGCCATTGTCGGCACCTCCAGCCTGCGTCGCCAGGCGCAGTTGCTGACCCGCCGCCCCGATCTCGAGATCCGCTTCCTGCGCGGCAACGTCAACACCCGCCTGGCCAAGCTCGATGCCGGCGAGTACGACGCGATCATCCTGGCGGCTGCCGGTTTGATCCGCCTCGGTTTCGAAGACCGCATCACCGCCAGCATCAGCGTCGACGACAGCCTGCCAGCCGGTGGCCAGGGCGCGGTAGGCATCGAGTGCCGCACCACCGACGCCGAAATCCATGCCTTGCTTGCGCCGCTGCACCACGCCGATACGGCTGACCGCGTGGTGGCCGAACGGGCCATGAACAAGCACCTCAACGGCGGCTGCCAGGTACCGATCGCCTGTTACGCCGTGCTCGAGGGCGAGCAGCTGTGGTTGCGCGGCCTGGTGGGCGAGCCGGCCGGTGGCCTGTTGCTCAGCGCCGAGGCACGTGCACCGCGCGCAGACGCGGATGCACTGGGTGTACGCGTCGCCGAAGACCTGCTGAACCAGGGCGCCGAAGACATTCTCAAGGCGGTGTATGGCGAGGCCGGCCACCCGTGAACGGCTGGCGCCTGCTGCTGACCCGGCCGGCCGACGACTGCGCGGCACTGGCCGCGACCCTGGCCCAGGCCGGGGTGTTCGGCAGCAGCCTGCCGCTGCTCGAGATCGAAGCGCTGCCGGTGACCGATGCGCAGCGCAGCACCGTGCTCGGCCTGGCCGACTATGCTGCGGTCATCGTGGTCAGCAAGCCGGCAGCCCGGCTCGGCCTGGCCCTGCTCGACCAGTGCTGGCCCCGCACGCCGGCCCTGCCGTGGTTCACGGTGGGGGCGGCTACCGCCGCGATCCTGCAGGCCCATGGCTGCGAAGTGCACTTCCCGCCACAGGGGGACGACAGCGAAGCCCTGCTGCAACTGACCCGGCTGAAGGAAGTTTTCGCACAGCCCCAGCCGCGCTTTCTGATCATGCGTGGCGAAGACGGTCGCGAGCTGTTGGCCGAGCGATTGACCGCGCAGGGTGCTAGTGTCGATTATCTGCCCCTGTACCGCCGCTGCCTGCCCGAGTACCCGGTCGGCACGCTGATGCGACGCATCGATGCGGAACGCCTGAACGGCGTGGTGGTCAGCAGTGGGCAGGGTCTTGAACACCTGCGCCAGCTGGCTGGCAGCGACTGGTCGCGACTGGCCGCGTGGCCGCTGTTCGTGCCGAGCCCGCGTGTTGCCGAGCAGGCCCGCGCCGCTGGCGCACAGAATGTAGTGGATTGCCGTGGTGCCAGTGCCACGGCTTTGCTGGCGGCGTTGCAGGAAACCCCTGCGCCCGCCTCCTAAGGCGCTAAGCTGTCTGGCGAGGTGCCCCAATGCAAAGGATGGATACGTGAGCGAAACTGCCTTGCCCAACGATGATCTGCAGCCGGCGCCAGAAGCGCCCGCGCAAACGCCCGCCGCCCCTGCCAAGCGGGCCGGCACCGGTCTGGCACTGTTCGCCCTGCTGCTGGGTGCGGCAGGTGTCGCAATCGGTGGCTGGGGTGTCTGGCAGGTGCGCCACCTGCAGGGCGCCAACCAGCTCCAGAGCGAACAATTGCAGGCCTTGAATGCCCAGGCCCAGGCCTTGCAGCAGGGCGAGCAGCGACTGTCGTCACGCCTGGCCGACCTGCCACCGGCCGCCGAGCTCGAAGAGCGCCGGCGCCTGGTGGCGCAATTGCAGGGCGACCAGCAACGTCTGAGCCAGCGCCTGGAGACCGTGCTCGGTGCCAGCCGCAAGGACTGGCGCCTGGCCGAGGCCGAGCACCTGCTGCGCCTGGCCAGCCTGCGCCTGTCGGCATTGCAGGACATCACCAGCGCTCGGGCGCTGGTCGAAGGCGCCGACCAGATCCTGCGCGAGCAGAGCGACCCGGCCTCGTTCGCTGCCCGCGAACAGCTGGCACGCAGCCTGGCCACCCTGAACAGCGTCAAGCAACCGGACCGCACCGGGCTGTTCCTCAAGCTGGCCGCGCTGCGCGAGCAGGTAGTGCAGCTCACCGCCATGGCCCCCGAATTCGAAGAAGGCGGCGAACCGCTGTTCGGCCTGGCTGCCGACGGCGACGGTGCCAGCCGCTGGTCACAGTGGTGGGCGCAGCTGTCGCGCTACTTCCGTATCGATTTCAATGCCGACAAGAACGTCAAGCCGTTGCTGGCCGGCCAGGCCCTGAACCAGGTGCGCCTGGCCCTGAGCCTGACCCTGGAGCAGGCGCAGTGGGCCGCGCTCAACGGCGAGCCGAAGGTCTATGCCCAGGCGCTGGATGAAGCGCGCAGCGTGCTGCTGGCCAACTTCAACCACGACAACGAGCAGAGCCAGTCGATGCTCGAACAGCTCAACGCGGTGGCGAACGAGCCGGTGTCGGTAGTGACGCCGGACCTGGCCGACAGCCTCGGTGCGGTCCAGGCCTACCTCGAGCGTCGCCACCTGCCCGCCGAAGAATCGATCACGCGCCAGCCGGCGGCACAAGGTCATGAGGAGGGCACCCCATGAAACGTGCCTACCTGTGGGTGGTGGTGGCGATCGTCGCCGCGACCCTGCTGGGTATCGCCGTGGCCCGGCATAGCGGATACGTGCTGATCGCCTACGACAGCTTCCGCTACGAGTCGAGCCTGTGGGCGACCCTGGCCCTGCTGCTGGCCGTGGTGCTCGTGGTGCTGATGGTGCGCTTCGTGCTGGGCCTGGTGTTCACCTCGGGCGGGGTGGTCAACCCATGGTCGCGGCGCAACCGCAGCCGGCGTACACGCCTGGCCATCGAGCAGGGGCAACTGGACCTGGCCGAGGGCCGCTGGGCCAGTGCCCAGCGCCATCTGCATCGCGCTGCCGAGGCCGAACGCCAGCCGCTGCTCTATTACCTCGGGGCGGCCCGCGCTGCCAACGAACTGGGGCGCACCGAGGACAGCGACAACCTGCTGGAACGTGCCCTGGAACGCCAGCCGCAAGCCGAGCTGGCCATCGCCCTGACCCACGCGCAGTTGCAGGTCGACCGCGGTGACACCGAGGCAGCGTTGGTGACCCTGCAGGCGATGCACGAGCGCCACCCGCACAACGTGCAGGTGCTGCGCCAGTTGCAGCGTCTGTACCAGCAGCGTGGCGACTGGAGCGCGGTGATCCGCCTGCTGCCGGAGCTGCGCAAGGACAAGGTGTTGTCTGCCGCGGAACTGGGCGAGTTGGAGCGGCGGGCCTGGGGCGAAAACCTGAGCCTGGCCGCACGCCGCGAGCAGGACGACCAGACCGCACAGCAGTCCCTTGAACGTGCCTGGCAGCAACTGACCTCGGCACAACGCCAGGAGCCGCAACTGGTGCTGGCGTATGCCGAGCAACTGCGCCAGCTGGGCGCCGAAAGCGACGCCGAGAAGGTCCTGCGTACGGCCCTGCAGCGCGAATACGAAAGCCACCTGGCCCGGCTGTACGGGCTGGTGCGAGGCGGCGACCCGGCGCGTCAGTTGCAGACGGCCGAGGGCTGGCTCAAGCAGCACCCGGACGATCCCAGCCTGTTGCTGACCCTGGGTCGTCTGAGCCTGCAGAATCGTCTGTGGGGCAAGGCGCGCGACTACTTCGAAGACAGCCTGCGCCGGCAGCGCAACCCTGAGGCCTGCGCCGAGCTGGCCCGTCTGCTGGCCGGCCTGGGCGACACCGAGCGCAGCAACCAGCTGTTTCAGGAGGGCCTGGGCCTGTTGGATGAGCGCCTGCTGGCCTTGCCCCTGCCTGAAGCCGTCCGGGCCTGACGTCGTACGGGTTTAGCCCCAGGTTAAACCCGTACTGTTTGGCTGGTTGCGGGGGTGGGTAACTTTTCGCTGAGTTACAGAGGAAATATCCACCTCAACTCTTCGACACTTCCCTTATGTTTCAGCGATTTATCGCGCCTGTCGTGCCTTGAAACAAGGCTCGATTTTCCTCTACCGTTGTTACATGTCTTTCCCGCACCTGGACTTGCCATGCCATTGGCCTGTTTGCGCTCATTGTTCTCCCTGGCTTTCGTCGCGTCGTTACTGATTCTCGCCGGTGCGTTTTACCTCGAATTCACCAAAGGGCTGGTGCCTTGCCCGCTGTGCCAGAGCCAGCGTGTATTGCTGGTTGTGTTTGCCGGTGTCTGCCTGGCCGCGCGCCTGCATGCACCGGGTCAGCCGGGTGCGCGTCGCTATGCGGCTGCGGCGTTGGGCCTGGCGCTGGGGGGCGGCTTGCTGGCGGTGCGCCAGATCTGGTTGCAGGGCAGCGGGGTGGCGGCGGGTGAGGCCTGCTCGATGCCCCTCGGTGCGCTCATCGAGCAAGGCAGCCTTGCCGACGTGCTGCACGCCATGCTGCTCGGTTCGGCCGATTGCGCTTCGATCACCTGGAGCTTTCTGGACCTGAGCCTGCCGGAGTGGAGCCTCCTGGCCTTCCTGCTGCTGGCGGCGCTGGCGTTGGCGCGGCTGCTGTACGTGCAGCCAGCGGCCACGGGCAAGTCATTGAAACCCTGACGCTTGCCGGCGGGGGCCAGGCAATCGACCGATGGCCGCGGGTGCGGCGATTAAACACTTGTATGAAACTTGTCGCCTGCGTACCTTGAAGGCAAGGGCGCGCGGGAATAATCTCCCTTGCACGCATACCCAAAACACTGCTGCTCGATGCCGTTCTGCTGCTTTCTCCCTTTGTTGTGCATACCTCGCACGACGGGGCGCAGCGGCATGACCCAGAAGGGAAGACACCGCCATGTTAGATAGTTGTCAGAATGCTCAGGAACGCTGGGGTGGGGTTCACAAGCTGATTGACCGCTGGCTGGACGAGCGGGCCGAACTGGTCACGGCCTTTCGCGCATTGCGCGATGCCAAACCGGCTTTTGCGGACAAGGACAAGAACCTCGGCTTCTGCGCGATACTGGTCGATTACGTCTCCGCCTGGCACTTCGAGGTCAGTGAGCAGTTGGTGGCTGAAGCCAAGGCGTTCGGAGATGACAAGGGCCTGGAACTGGCGAAGCAGATCAGCCCTCGTATCAGTGCCATTACCGATATCGCGTCGGCTTTCAACGATCACTGCGACAAGGGCAACTGTACCGACCAGGAGCGCTTCGCCAAGAAGCTCAGCGAGCTGGGCAGCCTGCTCCACGAGCGCTTCGAGCTTGAGGATTGCCTGATCGAAGTGCTGCACAACGCGCACAAGGAAGAAGAGGCCGTCCAGGCCTGATCCCTGTCTCCTCCGTTGCCGACATTCAGTCGGCAACCCCCAGTAGTTCGATCTCGAAGATCAGTGGCGTGAACGGCGGAATCAGATCGCCTGCGCCATCGGCTCCGTAGGACTTGGCCGACGGAATCACCACACGCCATTTCGCCCCGACAGCCATCTGTGGCAACGCCACCTGCCAGCCCTCGATCACACTCTTGAGGCTGAACCACTGCGGTTGTTCGCTCTGGTCGAACACGCTGCCATCGGGCAGCTTGCCGACGTAGCGTACCTGCACCCGGCCATCGGCCCTGGGTGAGGCACCATTGCCCTTGACCAGTTCGGTCACCAGTACGCCTTCGGGTAGTTCTCGTACTCCGGCACGGGCGCGTTCGGTGGCCATGAAACGGGTTTCCACCGCCATCAGCATTTCCACCTGCGACTGCTCGGCGGCCTCGCTGGCCTGGGCCTCGTGCTGGCTGAGAATCGCTTCGCGCCGTGCCTGGCTGATTGCCAGGGGCTTGTTCGCGTAGGCCTGTTGCAACCCCTGGATCAAGGCATCGAGCTGCAGCTCGGGCATCTCGTTGCGCAACCGTTCACCCAGGCTGGCGCCGACGCTATAGGACAGGTCGTGAGCACTTGCCGGTGGCTCGGTGGTGTCTGCGAATGCGCAGGGCAGGGCGAGCAGCAAGGGCAGTAACAGGTAGCGTGGCACAGGCTCACTCCAGGTGGTTTGAGTGCATGGTGAGGGCCGGATGAATCTTTGCATAGAGCAAATTCCGACAGCCTTTTTAACAGCATCTACACTTGTGCGCAGCTGCAGCCATAACAACTTTGCCCAGGCATGCAACGCGGCGTCCTACTTACTGTCAACATGCCCTAGCGGCGGTAGCAGCAGAAGGTCTAGTATGAGCCGCATTCTCGTCAGCCAGGAGGTAAGCCATGTCGGCCAGTAAGAAGCCAGTCAGTACGCCATTACACCTGCTACATCAACTCTCGGGCAGTTTGCTCGAGCATCTGGAAAGTGCCTGCTCGCAAGCACTGGCTGATGCTGAAAAACTGTTGGCCAAGTTGGAAAAACAACGGGGCAAGGCGCAGGAAAAACTTCACAAGTCGCGTCTCAAACTTCAGGACGCTGCGGTCGCCGGCAAGAACAAGGCGCAGAACAAGGCCAAGGGCGCCGTAGGCGAACTGGAAACCCTGCTCGATTCGCTCAAGGATCGCCAGTCGCAAACCCGCCTGTACATCGTGCAGCTCAAGCGTGATGCGCAGGAAAGCCTGAAGCTCGCCCAAGGCGTCGGCAAGGTGCAGGAAGCAGCGTCCAAGGCCCTGACCTCGCGTTCGGCCAAGGCTGCTCCGGTAGCGGCCAAGTCGGCCGCCAAGGCCCCGGCCCGCAAGGCTGCAGCCAAGCCAGCCGCTACCAAAGCCGCCGCCAAGCCAGCGGCCAAAACTGCCGCGGCCAAGCCAGCCGCTGCCAAGGCTCCGGCCAAGCCAGCTGCCAAACCTGCAGCCGCCAAGGCTCCGGCAAGGTCTGCTGCCAAACCCGCAGCCGCCAAGGCCCCCGCCAAGCCAGCTGCCAAACCTGCCGCTGCCAAGGCGCCCGCCAAGCCAGCTGCCAAACCTGCTGCGGCCAAGGCGCCTGCCAAACCTGCAGCCGCCAAGCCAGCTGCCAAACCCGCCGCTGCCAAGGCTCCGGCCAAGCCAGCTGCCAAGCCTGCTGCTGCCAAGGCCCCTGCCAAGCCCGCCGCTACCCGCGCACCCGCCAAGCCGGCCGCCAAACCCGCTGCTGCCAAACCGGCGACTTCGGCACCTGCTGCGGCCACCACAGCCGCACCTGCTGCTTCGCCTGCCGCTGCACCCGTGACGACCCCAGTGACTCAGTCGCCCTCGACTGCTTCCTGATCCGCCACCGCCACGACGCGCAGCACCTGCAGCGTGTCGTGGTGCCGGGTGCCCTGGGGGGCCAGCACGGCCAGCCAGTCACCTGCCACACCCTGATTCATCCAGCCTTCGCTAGCCTGTTGCAGACGCGCCAGCAATGTTCGCTCCGCCTCCAGTTCCAGTGCCTTGACCTGCTCGCGCAAGTGCGTCAGCTGCGGGTCGTGCTGCGCGTCTGCACGCCATTGCCGGCGCAGTTGACGCAGCGGTGTCACCACATGCTGCTGCCAGGCAGCGGCCAGCTGTTGCAGGTGCTGTACGCGCTCGGGGGTCACCCCGGCCCTGCCGGCTTCAAGCCACGCCCCGCACAGCAGAAGGCACACATCGGCCCCTTCGTCCTGCAAGGCCAGGCAGGCAGCCTCCACGCCCGGCCGGGCGTACAGGTGCAGAGCGAAATTCCACAGGTCGGTGTGCATGGTCCTACTCGCGCCAGTTGCCATCGAAGCTGGTAGACTCCGCGGCCATTATGATCAGACTTTCGAACCTCACTTTACAGCGTGGTCCCCAGCGCCTGCTAGAAGGCGCCGAGTTGACCCTGCACGCCGGCCAGAAAGCCGGCCTGATCGGTGCCAACGGCGCCGGCAAATCCAGCCTGTTCGCCTTGCTGCGCGGTGAGCTCACGCCCGATTCGGGCGAATGCCAGCTGCCCGGCGACTGGCGCATCGCGCACATGCGCCAGGAGGTCGATACCCTCGATCGCCTGGCGGTGGACTATGTGCTCGATGGCGACGTGCGCCTGCGCGAGGTACAGGCTGCGCTCGCAGCCGCCGAGGCCGCGCACGACAACAATGCATTGGCCCGCCTGCATGTGGAGCTCGACAGCGCCGACGGTTATACCGCCGATGCCCGCGCCCGCAAGCTGCTGGCCGGCCTGGGCTTCAGCAACGAACAGATGGACCGGCGCGTCGGCGATTTCTCCGGCGGCTGGCGCATGCGCCTGAACCTGGCCCAGGCACTGATGTGCCCCAGCGACCTGCTGCTGCTCGACGAGCCCACCAACCACCTGGACCTGGATGCGATCCTGTGGCTTGAAGACTGGCTCAAGAGCTACCCCGGCACGCTGCTGCTGATTTCCCACGACCGCGATTTCCTGGATGCGGTGGTCGACCACGTGGCACACGTGGAACAGTGCAAGCTGACCCTCTACCGCGGCGGCTACAGCGCCTTCGAGCGCGCCCGTGCCGAACGCCTGGCGCAACAGCAGCAGGCGTACGAGAAGCAGCAGGCGCAACGCGCCCACATGGAAAAGTACATCGCCCGGTTCAAGGCCCAGGCCACCAAGGCGCGCCAGGCACAAAGCCGCATCAAGGCACTGGAGCGCATGGAGGAGCTTTCGGCGGCGCATGTCGACTCGCCGTTCGACTTCACCTTCCGCGAGTCCGAGAAGATCTCCAGCCCGCTGCTCGACCTTGCCGAAGCCCGCCTGGGCTATGGCGAAAAGACCGTGCTGGAGAAGGTCAAGCTGCAGCTCACCCCGGGTGCGCGCATCGGCCTGCTGGGCCCCAACGGCGCCGGCAAGTCGACCCTGATCAAGAACCTGGCCGGCGAGCTGGAGCCGCTGGCCGGACGCCTGGTGCGCGGCGAGAACCTGGTGGTGGGCTACTTTGCCCAGCACCAGCTCGATTCGCTGGACAGCAAGGCCAGCCCCCTGCTGCACCTGCAGCGCCTGGCCCCCACCGAGCGCGAGCAGACCCTGCGCGACTTCCTCGGCGGTTTCGATTTTCGCGGTGCGCGCATCGACGAGCCGGTGCTGAACTTCTCCGGCGGCGAAAAGGCCCGCCTGGCCCTGGCGCTGATTGCCTGGGAGCGGCCCAACCTGCTGCTGCTCGACGAACCGACCAACCACCTGGACCTGGAGATGCGCCTGGCACTGACCATGGCCCTGCAGGAGTTCAGTGGCGCGGTACTGGTGGTGTCCCACGACCGTCACCTGCTCAAGAGCACCACCGACGACTTCCTGCTGGTGGCAGACGGCAAGGTCGAGACCTTCGATGGCGACCTCGACGACTACACCCGCTGGCTGGTCGAGTATCGTCAGCGCAATGCCCCGGTCAGCACCACACCGGTCAACCCCGACAAGACCGACAAGAAGGCCCAGCGCCAGGCTGCGGCGGCGTTGCGCCAGCAACTGGCCCCGCACAAGCGCCAGGCCGACAAGCTCGAAGCCGAGCTGGCCAAGTTGCATGAAGAGCTGGCCGGGGTCGATGCCAGCCTGAGCGACAGCGCGCTGTATGAAGCGGCGCGCAAGGACGAGCTGCGCGAGCTGCTGGCCCGCCAGGCCAAGCTGAAGGTGCGCGAAGGCGAGCTGGAAGAAGCCTGGATGCAAGCGCTCGAAGTGCTTGAAAGCATGCAGGCCGAGCTGGAGGCGTTGTCCTGATGGAGTCGATGCAGGGATTGCTGCCGGTCGAGTGGATCGGCCCCTTCTGGATGGGCCTGCAGATACTGCTGATCCTGGTCGCGGCGTACCTGCTGCAACGCCTGGTGGCGCGCTGCCTGACTCGCCTGAGCGAGCGTTATCCGTTGCCGCCGGAGCTGATGGTGCCGCTGCGCGGCGGCTTGCGCTGGCTGATCATGGGCAGCGCGCTGATCTTCGTGCTGGAGCGCCTGGGTGTTTCGGCCACGGTGCTGTGGACGGCCCTGTCGGGCTTTGTCGCGGTGGCGGCGGTGGCCTTCTTCGCGATGTGGAGCGTACTGTCCAACCTGCTCTGCGCGGTGCTGATCTTCACCGTGGGGCCGTTTCGCATCGGCGACGTTGTCGAGCTGGTCGAGACACTCGACAAGCCGGGGGTCAAGGGCCGCGTGACCGCGATCAACCTGCTGTTCACCACCTTGGTCGAACTGCCCGAGGCGGGCGGCGCACTGGTGCAGGTGCCCAACAGCCAGTTCTTCCAGAAGAGCGTGCGCCGCTGGCGCGGTTCGGACGGCCTGGCCGTGGTAAGCGAAAGCCCGAAACCCGGGGCCTGAACACCGGCTGCAAAAAAATGTGGTGATTTTTTCAGCGGCGCATTAGCGTGGAACCCTTGAACAAGGGTCCGGGCCGAGGTGTGTGATGTCGCTGGAAACGTGGTTGGCTTTTTTTGCTGCCTGTTGGGTAATCAGTCTTTCGCCGGGGGCGGGGGCCATTGCGTCCATGTCCTGCGGCCTGCAGTACGGCTTCTGGCGCGGCTACTGGAACGCGCTGGGCCTGCAGTTGGGGCTGGTGATGCAGATCGCGATCATTGCCGCCGGCGTGGGCGCGGTACTCGCTGCCTCGGCTACCGCGTTCCAGGTCATCAAATGGTTTGGCGTTGCCTACCTGATCTACCTGGCCGTGAAACAGTGGCGAGCGCTGCCGGCAGACCTGGCCGACGACTCGACGGTACGCCCCATCGGCAAGCCGCTGAGCCTGGTGTTCCGTGGTTTTCTGGTCAACGTCAGCAACCCCAAGGCGCTGATCTTCATGCTTGCGGTGCTGCCGCAGTTCATCAATCCGCATGCCGAGCTGCTGCCGCAGTACCTGACGATCGCCGGCACCATGGTGGCGGTGGACCTGCTGGTGATGGCGGGTTATACCGGGTTGGCGGCGCGGGTGCTGCGCCTGTTGCGCACGCCCCGGCAGCAGCGGCGAATGAACCGCACGTTTGCCGGGTTGTTCCTGGGTGCGGCGACATTGCTGGCGACCATTCGCCGGGCGCCGGTCTAAGACCGGAAGGCTGCGCCTTCCATCGCGGGTCACCACTGTTCTTGTGGGAGCCGGCGTTGCCGGCGAAGAGGCCAGCACAGACACCCAATAAAAAAGGCGACCCGAAGGTCGCCTTTTGCATGCTCAGCGCAAGATCTGCGCCGGCTCATCCGGCGGCAGGTTGTTGCGCATCGGCGCATGTTCCTGATCCGGCATCACACCCACCAGCTGCTCCTTGAGCTGCCTGGCCACATCCATGCCCAGTTCCTTGGACACTTCACGCACCACCCGCGGACGGTTCAGGCTGACCCGCACGTCCTGGCTGTTCACCAGCTTGGTGTCCTGGCCTTCACCCATGGCGGTGAACGCCGAGGTGATCTCGTAGGTACGGGTGTTGATCAGGCTGAAATCGGCCACCAGGGTCAGGCCCAGGATCGCCGAGTAGCTGTTGGTGTTGTCGATCGAGGTGATATCGCGCTGGAAGTCGATATCCGACAGGGTGCCGAACAGTACGTAGTCGGCGCCCTTGTAGTTGCCCGCCTTGATCCGCGCGATCACGTCATACACGTCCTGCTTGGCCTTGGCCGTGTACGGCGTGCCCTGCACCAGCTGGAACATGCCGGACTTGAGGATCTCGCCCTTGATGTCACCGCTGAACTTGCGCAGCTCGGTCTGCTCGATGTAGCTCTGGCTGCTTTCGAACTCGCTGTAGCTGGACGACGCGTTGGCGTGGTACATGCTCGCATTCGAGTTGCTGCTCGCCGAGACCATGTGGATGTACTGCTCCACGCGCTCCTGATAAGCCAGGTCGGTGACCGCTACCTTGGGGGCCGCTTGCACGCCGAACGCGCAAGCCAGGCCGATGATGCCCATCCATGCACGCATTGCTTAGCGCTCCGTGGTCTTGCGGATTTCTTTTTCGTCCATCCACTCGGCCAGGCCGCTTTCCACGTCGATCAGCTGCAGGCTGAACTTGTAGAACACGTCCTTGTAGTCGCTGCTGCGCTTGACGATCGAGCTGATCGACCCTTCCAGGCGGTACTTGGCAGCGATCATGTTGCCGGTCTTGGCAACGGTGTTCTTCTTGTACAGGCCGCTCTGGTTCTGCAGCTTGAGCTGGTCGACCTGGCTCTGCATCTGGTTGTTGTCGCTGGCGAAGCGGGCGGTGCCGGTCTTCATCAGCTGGGTCTTGATCGAGGTGGTGATCTCGCGGGTATCGATGTACTCGCTGGTCTTGTTCTTCACGTCGTAGACCTGAACCACCGGACGGCCCTGCAGGATGCCGGACTGGGCCAGCGAGCGGGTCATGCTTTCGGCGATCATCTGCAGGTCGGTGGAACCGAACTCGTTGGTGACCAGTTCAACGGCCTTGCTGTCGCCGTAGCCAATGTTCTTGCCGCCCAGTACAGGGGAGTTGTTGGCGCAGCCGCTGGCCAGCGCGACCACTACGGCCAGCAGGGAAAAACGAGCGAACATCATGTTGAGCATCTCCTGAAAATTGAAAATTACTGGGCCTGGACTTCAATGCGGAAGTCAGTGGCCTGGGGGACCGGGGCAATCGCTGGCAGTACGGTGGACTGCGAGCCGTACAGGCTCAGGGTCTTCCAGCTTTCTTCGCTGGCGACCGGGAAGCCGTCGTTGCCCAGCCAGGCAAAGCGATAGAACATCGTCTTGTTGCTGCGGCTGGTGTTGGTCAGCGAGACCTTGACGGTCATGAAGCCGTTTTCGCGGGCAACCCGCATCGGGCCGATATCGATGTTGCTCAGTTTGCCCATCACGACCACCTTGCTGGCGGCGCTGCCCGGTGCGGGCGGTGGTGGGGTGGCGCAGCCGGCCAGCAGGGTGGCGGTGGCGAGCGCGGCGAGAAGCTTGAGGCGCATGGCGATTCCTTGGCTTACTTGAGGCTGGCGACGGCGGCGGCCGGCGCAGGCTGGGTGACTTGCAGGGCCGGGCCACCGGCGTAGACGCGGTTGCCCACGACGCGCAGGGCCACGACCTGATAGGGGCGATCGATCTTCACGGCGATCTTGCTGCCGCCCAGGTTCGACGGCAGGCTCAGCTGGTGCTCGCCCTGGGCCAGGCGCACGCGGGCAACCAGGGTGTCGTCCGGCAGGGTGCGCCAGGTGCGGGTGTCGGCGCCTTCGGTGACGGCCGAGGCGATGCCTACGGCCAGACCAGCCAGCGGGTTGACGTCGTTGAGCTGCTTTTGCGCCACGCCACGGGTGATGGCGCGCACGCTGGTGCGCAGGATGATGCCTGGCATGTCGTCACGCAGCGCGCGGCGCGACATTGCGGTGGTGCTGTTGAGCGCGGTCAGCGAGAGGGTCTTGTCGTTCAGGTAGATCTCGCTGAAGTGCGCGGTGGAGGTGTCTTCCTTGATGATCGGGAACGACAGCGGGGTGATCACCAGATTGCCGCTGATTGGCAGGGGCAGGGGGATGCGCACCGAGTCGCGGGCCGGCGCCAGGCCGCTCTGCACCACGATCAGCACGTCGCTGTCGGCGCCCTTGGCGGCAGGCTTGTCGAGGTCGAGCAGCGCACGCTCGAGCAGCGCGGTGTTCGGGCGCAGTTCGGCCGCCTTGCGGTAGCCCGGTGCAGCCAGGCCTTTTTCGCCCAGTGCTTCGTATACGTAGCCGGACAGGTAGTGGCTGAACGCACTCTGGTAGCTGTTCTTCAGGCCGACCACTTCAGGCGCGTCCAGGGCGGCCACCGGGTAGCCCTGCAGGTCCTTGTACTCGGTCTTGACGCCTTCCTTCTCGGCCTCTTCTTCGCGCTTGAGGTATTCCTTGTCGCGCAGCTCGGCGATCACGGCCTCACGTTCGTGGGTTTTCTTGATTTCGGTGCGGGCACCGTCGAAATCATTCTGCGCCAGCAGGTTCAGGGCCATCTGGGTGGTCAGCATGACTTTTTCGTAGTCGTAGCCTTCGTAGCGGCGCACCTTGTCGTTGACCAGGTAGCTGCCGAACTGGCTCAGGTACTTGGCGGTGTCCAGCTTCACCGACTCTTCCCACTTGAACACCACGCTATCGGCTTCGCGCCAGGCATCCTGGCTACCGCTCAGATCGCCCTTGGAGCGCAGCAGTTCGCCTTTCTCGAAGTAGTAGAGAAGGTCCTTGTCCTCACCCTTGTTGTTCTTTTCCAGCAGGGCCAGGGCCGCGTCGACGTTGCCGCTGGCCAGCTGCTGGTTGGTTTCCTGGAGTTCGCTGTCGTAGCTGCGAAACGCTGCGCAGCCCGTCAGTTGGACGATCGCGCACAGCGTGGCGACGGTGAGGACACGGGAGGCCATCTTGAATCTCTTCCCTGAAAAGTGACGTTAGGCGCCGGCGAGTGGCGGTGATCCCTTTGGACGCTAGTTCCAAATCCTCTTAGCAGAGGAGCCTGTATTTCCATTCGCTATAACGAAAGGCGCGGCATTATAGACGCAATGACTGGCTAATTAATGGCCTTGTGCTGCATTTTTTCTTGGATGTGCCAGTAGTCACATTTCCCGTGTGGTGTAGGAATAAGTCGATTCCTGGGGTAGGAGATAAACTTGTTTCAAAATTTTTCATGAAACTTCCGGGTGGTGCTTGAGCCGGCGCAAGTGGAAGTGAACAATGCAATCCTCCTCATTCCTGTTCGAGATTGGCTCCCATGATGCCCCGCCCCCGTGTGTTCGCCTGGCTGCTAGGGCCGCTGCTGGCCCTGGGCAGTGCCTTGAGCAGTGCCGCGCCGCAAGCGCCGCTGATTACCCCGGACCCGGCCCGCGGTGCACCGCTGTACGCCCAGCACTGTTCGGTGTGCCACGGTGACGGCGGCGCCGGCGATGGGCCGGCGGGGTTGGGTCTGGAACCATCGCCGGGCGATCTGCGCCAGGCGGCGCGGCTCGACACCCTGAGCCTGGCCGAGCTGTACCGGGTGATGGAGCAGGGCATCGAGGGCAGCGACATGCCGGCGTTCGCCGACCAGCTCGACGAGCGCCAGCGCTGGGATGTGGCCAGCTACATTGCCGGCTTCAGCGCCGAGCCTGGTGCTGGGCAGGCCGACCGGCGCTTCAGCCTGGCCGACCTGGCGCAGCTCACCCCGGCGCAGGTGCGTGACACCCAGGGTGGTGAGGCGGCGGCCGCCTTTCGCGCCCAGCGCGCCAAGCCGCCAGCGGCGCAACGCGGCCCTGGCCAACTGATCGACTACACCGCCACCACCCTCGAACAGAGCCTGGCCGCCTATCGTGCCGGCGACCACGAGCAGGCCTACGACCTGTCGGTGGCGGCGTACCTGGAGGGCTTCGAGCTGGTGGAAAGCGCTTTGGACAACGTCGATGCCAACCTGCGCAAGAACACCGAAAAGGCCCTGATGGCCTACCGCCAGGGGTTGCAGGACGGCTTGCCGGTGGAGCAGGTGACGCAACGCCTGGCGGCGGCCAAGGCCAAGCTCGAAGCATCGGCCAAGCTGCTGGGTGGCGATGGCCTGAGTTGGTCGCTGAGCTTCATCTCCGGCCTGCTGATTCTGCTGCGCGAGGGGCTGGAGGCAATCCTGGTGCTGGCGGCGATTCTGGCCTTCCTGCGCAATACCGGGCAGCAGTCGGCGGTGCGCAGCGTCAACGTGGGGTGGGCGCTGGCCCTGGTGGCGGGCTTTGCCACCTGGGCATTGGCTGCCTACGTGATCGACGTGGGGGGCGCACAGCGTGAACTGCTGGAGGGCTGCACCGCCCTGTTCGCCTGCGTGATGGTGCTGTGGCTGGGGGTGTGGATGCACGACCGGCGCCATGCGGCGGCCTGGCAGGACTACATCAAGAGCAGCCTGGTGGGGGGCGGCGGCCGCTTCGGCTTTGCCGTGCTGGCGTTCTTTTCGGTTTACCGCGAACTGTTCGAGGTGATCCTGTTCTACGAAACCCTGTGGCTTCAGGCCGGGCCTGCGGCGCACGATGCGGTGCTGGCCGGCGGGGCGGCGGCGCTGGTGCTGCTGGTGGGGCTGGCGTGGGTGATTCTGCGCGGGTCGGCGAAATTGCCGCTGTCGTTGTTCTTCAGCATCAACGCGGCGCTGCTGTGCGCGTTGTCGGTGGTGTTCGCCGGGCATGGGGTGAAGGCGTTGCAGGAGGCGGGGGTGTTCGGTACGCGGCCAGTGCCGTTCTTCGACTTCGACTGGCTCGGGATTCATGCCGATGCGTATTCGCTGGCCGCGCAGGCGTTGGCGCTGGTGGCCATTGCAGTGTTGTACGGGCGCAGCTGGCTGGCAGGGCGGCGGGTTTCGGTGCACTGATCGAGGGCCCCTGCGCTGGCTTGTCGGCGAATGCTGCAACGCCGCGCCAATGCAGGGATACTGTGCCCCTTGTTCTTTTTGCGGTGGATAACCCAACCATGCGTGTCTGGATCGACGCCGATGCCTGCCCCAAGGCGGCCAAGGACCAACTGGTCAAATTTGCCCTCAAGCGCCAGTTCGAGGTGGTGCTGGTCGCCGGTCAGGGCCAGATCAAGCCGGCCTTTGCCTGCGTCAGGCTCATCGTGGTGCCCAGTGGGCCGGATGCTGCCGACGACTACCTGGTGGAACACGCCGTGCCCGGCGAGTTGGTGATCTGCAGCGATGTGCCGCTGGCCGATCGGCTGGTCAAGAAGGGGGTGGCCGCGCTCGATCCGCGTGGCCGCGAATTCGACGAGCGCAACATGGGCGAGCGGCTGGCGGTGCGCAACCTGTTCACAGACCTGCGCGAGCAGGGCCAGGTCGGTGGTGGGCAGGCGCCCTACGGCGAGCGTGAGAAACAGGCCTTCGCCAATGCGCTGGACCGCATTCTCACGCGGTTGGCACGCGCCTACCCGCAGTGATGCCTCAGTCGGCCTCGTGGGTCAGTTCCAGCACCCGGTCGACCAGCTTGTAGATCCCGCCCGCCGCCTCGCCGATGCTCTGCGCCAGCATGTAGGCGTGCTGACCAGCTTGCGCTGAGTGTCTTCGACGATGTCGTGCACATCGCATTCTTCATGGGTGCCGCCCATCTTGACCACGGCCGCGCTGGTGTCGGCATCGTTGCCGATGGTGCAGACCACGCCTGGCCCGTAGATCTTGGCCGCCAGGGCCGGCGAAATGCAGATCAGGCCCACCGGCTTGCCCGCTTCGGCGAAGGCTTCGGCCAGTGCGAGCACATCGGGGTTGACCGAGCATTTGTCGCCTTCCACGGCGAAGTTGGAGAGGTTTTTCGCAGCGCCGAAGCCACCGGGCACGATCAGTGCGTCGAAGTCGTCCGCATTCGCTTCACGCAGGTCCTTGACCTCGCCGCGCGCAATGCGCGCCGACTCCACCAGCACGTTGCGCGTTTCGGGCATCTCTTCGCCGGTAAGGTGGTTGATCACATGCATCTGCGCGATGTTCGGTGCAAAGCACTGCACCTGGGCGCCACGCTGGTCAAGGCGCAGCAGGGTGATGACGCTCTCGTGAATTTCGGCACCGTCGTACACACCGCAACCGGAAAGGATCACCGCAACTTTTTTCTTGGTCATGCTCACTACTCCCGTTCAAGGCGCTAAATGTCCCCTGATTTGGCCATTCTCGCCAGGCTCTCTACATAGATCGCAATGCAGGGGGAGTGTTCAGTCGTGAGAGCGAGCAGCCAGGCCTATGGCCGGTCGCCACCTTCGCCAGTGTGCTGCTCCCGGGCCCGTGCCAGTTCGGCCTGGGCCTCGGCGGCTTCCTGGCGGGCAATGCGCGCGGCCTTGAAGCGCCGGCGCAGCCACAGCAGGGCGCCCAGTAGCACCAGGGCACCGAGTACCCACAGCTCGTACTTCTTCACGTTGCCCAGCAGCCCTTCGAGGATGGCGCCGAAGTGGTAGGCGGCCGCGCCCAGGGCCAGTGCCCATACCGCGGCACCGATGCCGTTGAGCAGCAGGTAGCGGCGCGGCGGGTAACCGGACAGGCCGATGGCCACGGGCATCACCGTGCGCAGGCCGTAGACGAAACGGAAACTCAGCACCCAGATGTCGGGGTGGCGGCGGATGTGCTCCAGCGCACGGTCCCCCATCATCTGCCAGCGCGGCTTGCGCGCCAGCAGCTTGCGCCCGTGACGACGCCCCATGAAGTACCACAGCTGGTCGCCGGCATAGCTGCCGAAGAAGGCAACCAGCACCACCATGTTGATATCCATGTAGCCACGGAACGCAAGAAATCCGGCGAGAACCAGTATGGTCTCACCTTCAAAAAAGGTGCCTAGAAAAAGGGCAAAATAGCCGAAATCCTGCAGGAATTGTTCAAGCATTTTCTGGGTGCTGGCGAAATGAACGCGCAGCCTACCCCCTGGGAGGCTTTAGGGAAAGTGTCCAAATGTGTCTCGACGTGAACATTTCCTACAAGGAGAATGAATGCGTCCATAAGTCGCAGGGTTGCCTCAGGTCGTCATACGGGCGTCATAATGGCTGCTTATAACTGTCGCGCTCGCCCGCCTGCGCGGGCTCAGGAGTCTGCCGTGAGCTTTACCCCCGCTAACCGTTTGTTTCCTGCCACTCGCCTGCGTCGCAACCGCCGTGACGACTTTTCCCGTCGCCTGGTGCGCGAAACCACACTGACTGTTGACGACCTGATCCTGCCGGTGTTCGTGCTGGACGGCGAAAACCGTCGCGAGGAAGTCGCCTCGATGCCCGGCGTGGAGCGCCTGAGCATCGACCTGCTGCTGCAGGCCGCCGAGGAGTGGGTGAAGCTGGGTATTCCGGCGCTGGCCCTGTTCCCGGTGACCCCGCTGGACAGGAAGTCGCTGGATGGCGCCGAAGCCTACAACCCGGACGGTATTGCCCAGCGCGCCACCCGCGCCCTGCGCGACCGCTTCCCGGAGCTGGGGGTGATCACCGACGTGGCACTGGACCCGTTCACCACCCACGGCCAGGACGGTATCCTCGACGAGGAAGGCTACGTCCAGAACGACATCACCGTCGACGCCCTGGTGCGCCAGGCGCTGTCGCATGCCGAGGCCGGCGCCCAGGTGGTGGCCCCGTCGGACATGATGGACGGGCGGATCCAGGCGATCCGTGAAGCCCTGGAGCTGGCCGGTCATGTCAACGTGCGCATCATGGCCTACTCGGCCAAGTATGCCAGCGCCTACTACGGCCCGTTCCGCGACGCGGTCGGCTCGGCGCTGAACCTGGGCAAGGCCAACAAGGCCTCGTACCAGATGGACCCGGCCAACACCAACGAGGCCCTGCATGAAGTGGCCGCCGACCTGTCCGAAGGCGCCGACATGGTAATGGTCAAGCCAGGCATGCCGTATCTGGATATCCTTGCGCGGGTCAAGGACGAGTTCAAGGTGCCGACCTTCGTCTACCAGGTCAGTGGCGAGTACGCGATGCACATGGCCGCGATCCAGAACGGCTGGCTCTCGGAAGGGGTTATCCTCGAATCCCTCACCGCTTTCAAACGGGCGGGCGCCGACGGCATCCTGACCTATTTCGCTGTTCGCGCCGCACAATTGATGAGAGGGCAGTAACGCCCTTCAGGAACGCTAGATGAATAACGAAGCACTTACCGAAGTCGAAGTGAAGGATGCCCAGCCGGTGCCCGAGCAACTGGTCGAAACCCCGCCGGACCTCGAGCCCGCGCCGGTGGTCGAAGCCGAGGCGCCCGTGGTGGCTCCGGCCCCGGCGGTGCCGGCGATTGCCGTGCCGGGCCTGGACGACAGCAGCCTGTACATCCATCGCGAATTGTCCCAGCTGCAGTTCAACATCCGCGTGCTGGAGCAGGCGCTGGACGAGTCCTACCCGCTGCTGGAGCGACTGAAGTTCCTGCTGATCTTTTCCAGCAACCTGGATGAGTTCTTCGAAATTCGTGTGGCGGGCCTGAAGAAGCAGATCACCTTCGCTCGCGAGCAGGCCGGCGCCGATGGCCTGCAGCCGCACCAGGCGCTGGCGCGCATCAGCGAGCTGGTGCACAGCGAAGTGGACCGCCAGTACGCGATCCTCAACGACGTGCTGCTGCCGGAGCTGGAAAAGCACCAGATTCGCTTCATCCGCCGGCGACACTGGACCACCAAGCTCAAGACCTGGGTGCGCCGCTACTTCCGCGACGAGATCGCGCCGATCATTACCCCGATCGGCCTGGACCCGACCCACCCGTTCCCGCTGCTGGTGAACAAGAGCCTGAACTTCATCGTCGAGCTCGAAGGCATCGATGCGTTCGGCCGTGATTCGGGCCTGGCGATCATTCCGGCGCCGCGTCTGCTGCCGCGGGTGATCAAGGTGCCGGAAGACGTCGGTGGCCCCGGCGACAACTACGTGTTCCTGTCGTCGATGATCCATGCGCACGCCGACGACCTGTTCCAGGGCATGAAGGTCAAGGGCTGCTACCAGTTCCGTCTGACCCGCAACGCCGACCTGGCGCTGGACTCCGAGGACGTCGAAGACCTGGCCCGCGCCCTGCGTGGCGAGCTGTTCTCGCGTCGCTATGGCGATGCGGTGCGCCTGGAAGTGGCCGATACCTGTCCCAAGCACCTGTCCGACTACCTGCTCAAGCAGTTCAGCCTGAGCGAGCACGAGGTGTACCAGGTCAATGGCCCGGTCAACCTCACGCGCCTGTTCAGCATCACCAGCCTGGACAGCCACCCGGAGCTGCAGTACACCCCGTTCACCCCGGCAATTCCCAAGCTGTTGCAGAACAGCGAGAACATTTTCAGTGTCATCAGCAAGCAGGACATCCTGCTGATGCACCCCTTCGAGTCGTTCACCCCGGTGGTCGACCTGCTGCGTCAGGCGGCGAAAGACCCGCACGTGCTGGCCGTGCGCCAGACCCTGTACCGCAGCGGCGCCAACTCCGAGATCGTCGACGCGCTGGTGGACGCGGCGCGTAACGGCAAGGAGGTCACCGCGGTGATCGAACTGCGCGCGCGTTTCGACGAAGAGTCCAACCTGCAGATGGCCAGCCGCCTGCAAGCGGCGGGTGCGGTGGTGATCTATGGCGTGGTCGGGTTCAAGACCCACGCCAAGATGATGCTGATTCTGCGGCGCGAGGCCGGCGAGATCGTGCGTTATGCGCACCTGGGTACCGGCAACTACCACGCCGGCAACGCCCGCCTGTACACCGACTACAGCCTGCTGACCTCCGACGACGCCTTGTGCGAGGACGTCGGCAAGCTGTTCAGCCAGCTGATCGGCATGGGCAAGACCCTGCGCATGAAGAAGCTGCTGCACGCGCCGTTCACCCTCAAGAAGGGCATGCTCGACATGATCGCGCGCGAGACCCAGTTCGCCCTGGAAGGCAAGCCGGCGCACATCATCGCCAAGTTCAACTCGCTGACCGACCCCAAGATCATCAAGGCGTTGTACAAGGCCAGCCAGTCGGGCGTGCGCATCGACCTGGTGGTGCGTGGCATGTGCTGCCTGCGTCCGGGCATTCCGGGCGTTTCGCACAACATCCACGTGCGCTCGATCATTGGGCGTTTCCTGGAACACACCCGGGCGTTCTACTTCCTCAATGGCGGGGAAGAGCAGATGTTCCTTTCCAGTGCCGACTGGATGGAGCGCAACCTCGACAAGCGTGTCGAGACCTGCTTCCCGGTGGAGGGCAAGAAGCTGATCCTGCGGGTGAAGAAGGAGCTGGAGGGGTACCTGACCGACAACACCCACGCGTGGCTGCTGCAGTCGGACGGCCGCTATGTGCGCAGCACGCCGACCGGCAACCAGAACCCGCGCAGTGCCCAGGCCACTCTGCTCGAGCGCCTGAGCAACCCGGTGCTTATCGTACGCTGAGGGTAAAGCCGACCCGGGCCAGCCATTCGGCTTCCAGGCCGAAATCGGCCTGGGTCAGCTGGTTCTGTTCCAGCCAGCCGGCCGGGAACTCCACATCCAGGCTCTGGCCGGCGGCATGCAGCTTGACCGTCGGCATCTGCTGGGTGCCGCGGATGTGGTGGAACAGGATCGCGAAGCGCAGCAGCACGCACAGACGAATCAGCTTCACGCCGTCGTCGCCGAATTCGGCGAACTTGTCCTTGGGGATGTTGCGCCGGTGCCCGCGCACCAGCAGTGCCAGCATCTGCTGGTCTTCACGGGAGAAGCCGGCCAGGTCGGAGTGCTCGATCAGGTAGGCGCCGTGCTTGTGGTAATGATAGTGGGCGATGTCCAGCCCCACTTCGTGCACCTTGGCCGCCCAGCCCAGCAGTTCGCGCCAGATCCCGTCTTCAAGATCCCACGCCTTGGCCACCTGGTCGAAGGCATGCAGCGCCTTGCGCTCGACCCGTGCCGCCTGCCCCTGGTCGACGTGGTAGCGCTCCATCAGCGAGGTCAGGGTGCGTTCGCGCACGTCTTCGTGGTGGTGGCGGCCCAGCAGGTCGTACAGCACGCCTTCGCGCAGGGCACCTTCGCAGTGGTCCATGCGTTGCAGTTCCAGCGCGTCGAAGATCGCCTCCAGGATCGCCAGGCCCGCCGGGAAGATGGTGCGCCGGTCGGGCTTGACCCCTTCGAAGTCGATCTTGTCGGTATCGCCCAGCTTGAACAGTTTGCGCTTGAGCCAGGCCAGACCTTCGGCGTTGACCTCGCCGTTGCCCATGCCGCCGGCCTTCAGGGCCAGGCCGATGGCGCGGATGGTGCCCGAGGAGCCGATGGCTTCATCCCAGGTCAGGCGGTGCAGGGCATTCTCGATGCTCATCAGCTCCAGGCGCGCGGCGGTGTAGGCCTGGGCATAGCGCGCCGGGGTGATCTTGCCGTCGCGAAAGTAACGCTGGGTGAAGCTCACGCAGCCCATCTGCAGGCTTTCGCGCAGCAGGGGCTCGAAGCGCTGGCCGATGATGAATTCGGTACTGCCGCCGCCGATGTCGGCCACCAGGCGCTTGCCGGGGGTGTCGGCCAGGGTATGGGAGACGCCCAGGTAGATCAGGCGTGCTTCTTCACGGCCGGAAATCACCTCCACCGGGTGTCCGAGAATGGCTTCGGCGCGGCGGATGAATTCGCCGCGGTTGCGCGCTTCGCGCAAGGCGTTGGTGCCGACGATGCGCACCGCGCCGTCAGGCATGCCGTTGATCAGTTGGGCGAAGCGCTTGAGGCAGTCGAGCCCGCGTTGCATGGACTCTTCGCTGAGCTGGCGCTCTTCGTCGATGCCGGCGGCCAGCTGAACCTTTTCCCCCAACCGCTCCAGGATGCGAATGTCGTTGTGGTGGGCCTTGGCCACGACCATGTGAAAACTGTTGGAGCCCAGGTCGATGGCGGCTATCAGGGACAGATTCTTGGCTGGGTTTTGCGGCATGGTGATGGGTTCTCGGTCGATAACCCGGCAATCGTGCCACGATCCGCCGCCGACGCCAACGCGCAGTGTGGCAAGGCTTGACCTGACGCAGTTGCGAGTCTTTTTTATGACTTTTGTGTGACAGTCGATATGCAACGTCTCGCACAACTATAGTTACAGTCAATCGCGCGTGGCTTCCTGTCTACGGCGATGGCGGCTATGATGGGCCACGTTTTTTTGCTTACGACCTTGGAGACTTCCATGAGCAGCGATCTTATCAAACACGTCACCGACGCCACCTTCGAAGCCGACGTGCTCAAGGCTGAAGGTCCGGTGCTGGTCGACTACTGGGCTGAATGGTGCGGCCCATGCAAAATGATCGCTCCGGTTCTGGACGACATCGCCGCTACCTACGAGGGCAAACTGACCGTCGCCAAGCTGAACATCGACGAAAACCAGGAAACCCCGGCCAAGCACGGCGTGCGTGGCATCCCGACGCTGATGCTGTTCAAGAACGGCAATGTCGAGGCGACCAAGGTCGGCGCATTGTCCAAGTCTCAGCTGCAGGCGTTCCTCGACGCCAATATCTGAGTCGAAAAAAGCCCCGCATTCGTCGGGGCTTTTCTCTGTCTGGTGACTAGACGCCAGAAAATGCAAGTGATACATTCGGCCTCGCACTGTTTCTTTCAGTGCCCCCTGCACGCCGTCGCCGACGCACCTCAATTCGAATTAGTACGCGATCCTGTCGCCTTCTCTGCGGCGCGGCTTCATTAAGCCAGAAGCTTAATTCCCCCTTCTTACATGATTACGTCATTCCCCTTATGAATCTGACTGAACTCAAGCAAAAGCCGATTACCGATCTGCTCGAATTGGCCGAACAGATGGGCATAGAAAATATGGCCCGTTCGCGCAAGCAGGACGTGATTTTCTCCCTGTTGAAAAAGCACGCGAAAAGCGGCGAGGAAATCTCCGGTGACGGCGTGCTGGAGATTCTCCAGGACGGTTTCGGCTTCCTGCGTTCGGCTGACGCTTCGTACCTGGCCGGCCCGGACGACATCTATGTCTCGCCCAGCCAGATTCGTCGCTTCAACCTGCGTACCGGTGACACCATCGTCGGCAAGATCCGCCCGCCCAAAGAAGGCGAGCGCTACTTCGCGCTGCTCAAGGTCGACACCATCAACTACGACCGTCCGGAAAACGCGAAGAACAAGATCCTCTTCGAAAACCTGACGCCGTTGTTCCCGAACAAGCGCCTGAAGATGGAAGCCGGCAACGGTTCCACCGAGGACCTCACCGGTCGCGTCATCGACCTGTGCGCGCCGATCGGCAAGGGCCAGCGCGGCCTGATCGTCGCCCCGCCGAAAGCGGGCAAGACCATCATGCTGCAGAACATCGCGGCCAACATCACCCGCAACAACCCCGAGTGCCACCTGATCGTGCTGCTGATCGACGAGCGCCCGGAAGAAGTGACCGAGATGCAGCGCACCGTGCGCGGCGAAGTGGTCGCCTCCACCTTCGACGAGCCGCCAACCCGTCACGTGCAAGTGGCCGAGATGGTCATCGAGAAGGCCAAGCGCCTGGTCGAGCACAAGAAGGACGTGGTCATCCTGCTCGACTCGATCACTCGTCTGGCCCGTGCCTACAACACCGTGATCCCGAGCTCCGGCAAGGTGCTGACCGGTGGTGTCGACGCCCACGCCCTGGAGAAGCCGAAGCGTTTCTTCGGTGCTGCACGTAACATCGAGGAAGGCGGTTCGCTGACCATCATCGCCACCGCGCTGGTCGAGACCGGCTCGAAGATGGACGAAGTGATCTACGAAGAGTTCAAGGGTACCGGCAACATGGAACTGCCCCTGGACCGTCGCATTGCCGAGAAGCGCGTGTTCCCGGCCATCAACATCAACCGTTCGGGTACCCGTCGCGAAGAGCTGCTGACCGCCGACGACGAGCTGCAGCGCATGTGGATCCTGCGCAAGCTGCTGCACCCGATGGACGAGATCGCTGCCATCGAGTTCCTGGTCGACAAGCTCAAGCAGACCAAGACCAACGACGAGTTCTTCCTGTCGATGAAGCGCAAGTAACACGGGCGGTACGCAAGAGCCGGGGAAACCCGGCTTTTTGCTATCTGTACATTGTCTATTCTGGCGGGCGGGGTTCGGCGCTACACTTTGCACCCCGACCGCTACGGCGAACACGAGGCTCCCGCATGCAGTATCGCGATTTGCGCGACTTTATCCGCGGCCTGGAACAGCGCGGCGAACTCAAGCGCATTCAGGTCCCCATCTCCCCGATCCTGGAAATGACCGAGGTCTGCGACCGCACCCTGCGTGCCAAGGGCCCGGCGTTGCTGTTCGAGAACCCTACCGGTTACGACATTCCGGTGCTGGGCAACCTGTTCGGCACCCCGGAGCGCGTGGCCATGGGCATGGGCGCCGAGTCGGTCAGCGAACTGCGCGAGATCGGCAAGCTGCTGGCCTTCCTCAAGGAGCCCGAGCCGCCCAAGGGGCTGAAGGACGCCTGGTCGAAGCTGCCGATCTTCAAGAAGGTCATCTCGATGGCGCCCAAGGTGGTCAAGGATGCGCCCTGCCACGACGTGGTGATCGAGGGGGACGACGTCGATCTTGGCGCGCTGCCGATCCAGCACTGCTGGCCGGGCGACGTGGCGCCGCTGATCACCTGGGGCCTGACCGTGACCCGAGGTCCGAACAAGGACCGCCAGAACCTGGGTATCTATCGCCAGCAGGTCATCGCCCGCAACAAGGTCATCATGCGCTGGCTGAGCCACCGTGGCGGCGCGCTGGACTACCGCGAGTGGTGCGAGAAGCACCCTGGCCAGCCGTTCCCGGTGGCCGTGGCACTGGGCGCCGACCCGGCGACCATCCTCGGCGCGGTGACCCCGGTGCCCGACAGCCTGTCCGAGTACGCCTTCGCCGGCCTGCTGCGCGGCAACCGTACCGAGCTGGTCAAGTGCCGCGGCAATGACCTGCAGGTGCCCGCCACCGCCGAGATCATCCTCGAAGGCGTGATCCACCCCGGCGAGATGGCGCCCGAAGGCCCGTATGGCGATCACACCGGCTACTACAACGAAGTCGACAGCTTCCCGGTGTTCACCGTGGAGCGCATCACCCACCGCACCAAGCCGATCTATCACAGCACCTACACCGGGCGTCCGCCTGACGAGCCGGCGATTCTGGGCGTGGCGCTGAACGAAGTGTTCGTGCCGATCCTGCAGAAGCAGTTCCCCGAGATCACCGACTTCTACCTGCCGCCTGAAGGCTGCTCGTACCGCATGGCGGTGGTCACCATGAAAAAACAGTACCCAGGGCACGCCAAGCGCGTGATGCTGGGGGTGTGGTCGTTCCTGCGCCAGTTCATGTACACCAAGTTCGTGATCGTCACCGACGACGACATCAACGCGCGGGACTGGAACGACGTGATCTGGGCCATCACCACGCGCATGGACCCCAAGCGCGATACCGTGATGATCGACAACACACCGATCGACTACCTGGACTTCGCCTCGCCGGTTTCCGGCCTGGGCTCGAAGATGGGCCTGGATGCCACCCACAAGTGGCCGGGCGAAACCACCCGCGAGTGGGGGCGTGTCATCGTCAAGGACGAGGCCGTCACCCGACGCATCGATGAGCTGTGGACACAGTTGGGAATAGACTGATGCAGGTTACCTTGCAGCCCTCCGGGGCGGTGCTGGCACTGAACCCTGGTGAGCGCATACTGGATGGGGCCCGACGTCTGGGCTATGACTGCCCGCAGAGCTGCCGCAATGGCAATTGCCATGTGTGCGCGGCACTGCTGGTGGAAGGCCGTGTGCGCCAGGATGGCGAGGTGAAGGACCATGGCGAGCTGTACACCTGCATCGCCGAGCCGCTGGAGGATTGCGTGTTGCTGTGGGATGGCGTGTTGGCCCTGGGCGAGCTGCCGGTGCGCAAGCTGGCCTGCCAGTTGAGCGAATGTGTCGAGGTGGGCGGCGACGTGTGGCGCGTGCGTCTGCGCGCGCCGGCCGGCAAGCCGCCGCGCTACCACGCCGGGCAGTACCTGATGATCGAGCGCGAAGCTGGCGACAAGGCCGCGTTCTCGCTGGCCTCGGCGCCACACAGCGGGCGTGACCTGGAGCTGCACGTGCTGGCCCGCGAGAGCAGTGCACTGGAACTGATCGCACAGTTGCAGCGCAACCGCATGGCGCGGGTGGAGCTGCCGTTTGGCGACACGCACCTGGCCGAACTGCCGGACGGGCCGCTGGTACTGATTGCTGCCGGTACCGGCATGGCGCAGATGCACAGCCTGATCGAACATTGCCGGGCCAGCGGCTTCAAGCACCCGGTGCACCTGTACTGGGGAGTGCGCCGCCCGGAAGACTTCTATCAGATCGAGCACTGGGACGAGTGGGCAACGCTGCCCAACCTGTTCCTGCACAAAGTGGTGAGCGACCTGTGCGGCTGGGAGGGGCGCTGCGGACTGCTGCACGAGGCCGTGTGCGAAGACATTGCCGACCTTGCGGGCGTGCACGTGTATGCTAGTGGCTCGCCCACCATGATCTACGCCACCCTCGATGCCCTGGTGGACGCTGGCATGGACGCACACCAGATGCGCGCCGATGTATTCGCTTATGCCCCGCGCGGCTAACTTAGGTAATAACGGCGCGTTGCAATAACGCGCCGATTCAAATAACCCGATTGTGCCTCGTTGGTTATAAGTGTTGGCCGCGTTAATTATTGCAAGCACCGCCAAAAACTATTACTACACTTGAAACAGCAGGCCTGAAAGCCCCGGTGCCGGGGGCTTTGTTTGCAACGGGGGCTTGTATTCGAGCGGCCATCTGCCGTACGGTCGATGTATTGTTAGTGCAATGACTTTACAGTGGGCCACTTCAGTAGTTCACGAGGAATTCTGGCGGCGATCATGTCGGCAATTGAAACTGCACCCTCGAGTTTGGCGTACCCTCCGGTGCTCGACTTCGGTCAGCAACTGACCCACGAGCAACTTCGACAATCGGTTGATCACACCATGTCCCGCCATCAGGGCGGCCCGGTCTGGCTGTTTGCCTATGGCTCGCTGATCTGGCGACCGGAATGCAGCGCGGCCGAGCGCCGGCGCGCACGCGTGCATGGCTATCATCGCGGCCTGTACCTGTGGTCCCACGAGCACCGCGGCACTCCGGAGTGCCCGGGGCTGGTGTTCGGCCTGGACCGTGGTGGCTCGTGCAGCGGCTTTGCCTATCGGCTGCCCGAAGAGCGCCTGGAGGATTCATTGCTGGCGCTGTGGCAGCGCGAGATGCCGTACCCGGCGTACCGTCCGCACTGGCTCAACTGCCGCCTCGAGGACGGCAGCAAGGTGCAGGCACTGGGCTTCGTGCTGGAGCGGCACTTGCCGTGCTATGCCGGCAACCTGCCCGACACCTTGCTCAGCCATATCCTGGCCAGCGCCAAGGGTCGCTACGGCACCACCCGCGACTATGTCGAGCAGACCCTTTCGGCGCTGCGCACCCATGCCATGCCCGACCGCAACCTGGAGGCACGCTTCAAGCGTTGTCATTCGGCGGACAAGGCGTGAAGCCTGCGGTACCATCGCGCCCCTTATCAATGGACGTGTTGGGAATCAGGGATGAAACGCTGGCTTGGAATACTGTTGTGCTGGTGCTGCGCCGTGCAGGCCGAGCATGTGCCCACGTTCGCGCAGCCCCCGGCCCCGGTATACCCGAGGGCCATGAGGCTGGTGGGCCTGGAGGGCGCTGTGCGCATCGGCTACCAGGTCGATTCGCGCGATGGCTCGGTCAGCCATGTAACCGTCAAGCACAGTGATCATGCGTTGTTCAGTGCGTCTGCAGAAGCGGCCATCGCAAAGGTGCGGTTCGAACCCTGGACGGTGGCCGCGGGCGAGCCGGTGAAAACCGATGTGGTGCAGAGCCTGCTCTTTCGCATGGATGAGCAGTCCATGGCGATGACCCTGGATGCCCAGGCCGCGTTGCCGCAGCTGCAGTGCAAGCTGTTCAACTATTACCTGACCACCTACCGTCAGATCCGCTCGCATCAGCCGCTGTGGCAGATGGACAGCGTGGCCACGTCCATCGGCTTGCTGGCCAGGACGTCACCCGCATCGCCCACCCTGCTGCAGTTCAAGCAGGCGCATCAGGCGTTCGAGGCAGCGCTGCCGTCTATCGAGCGGCGCTGCGCCGGGCAGCCCGACCTGATGTTCATCGACGCCTGGCCGCAGCAACTGCGTGACCTTGCGCTCAAGCAGCTGTGAGAAGGAATGCCATGACAACACCACTTCCGGTCTTTACCTATTACCCCGGCAAGGTTCATTACATCGTGGCCAGCAGCGAGGCTTGCGTGTGCTGCGGGCAGGCGCGTGGTTACCTGTATGACGGCACGCTGTACACCGCGCAGACACTCGAGGGCGATATCTGCCCGTGGTGCATCGCCGATGGTTCGGCGGCCAGGCGCTACGACGGCAGTTTCCATGATGTGTATGCGATGGGGGAGGCGGGCATAAAGCCTGAGGTGCTCGACGAGATCGCCTACCGCACGCCGGGCTATCCCACATGGCAGGACAGCCAGTGGATGCACCATTGCGGTGACGCCTGCGAGTTCCACGGGGACGCCAGCGCCGAGGACATCAGTGAGGCCACGCCGGCGACCCGGGAGCACTGGGCCGAGTACAACGGCATGACCGTGGAGGACTGGTCGTGGGCCGCGGTGGGGTATGCGCCGGGCGGGGATACCGGGTTCTACAAGTTCGTGTGCCGTGGGTGCAAGCAGGTGCTGCTGGCCTGGGACATGAGCTGACGTTCACGCCTCTATCGCGGGTCAAGTCCGCTCCCACAGGGCAGTGCGGGAGCGGGCTTGGCTATCGCACAGACACCACCAGCTTGCCCACCGCCTTGCGCCCCGCCAATTGCTCGATTGCAGCCCCGGCATCGGCCAGTGGGTAGGTCTGCGACACCAGTGGTTTCAGCTTGCCCTCGGCATGCCACGCAAACAGCTGCTTGAAGTTCGCGGCGTTATCCGCCGGCTGGCGCTGCGCGAACGCACCCCAGAACACCCCCAGCACCGCCGCGCCCTTGAGCAGCGTCAGGTTCACCGCCAACTGCGGGATCTGCCCGCTGGCGAACCCCACCACCAGCATCCGTCCGTTCCACGCCAGCCCGCGCACCGCCTGCTCGAACAGCTCGCCGCCCACCGGGTCGAAAACCACGTCCACGCCCTGGCCACCGGTCAGGCGCTTGATCTCGTCCTTGAGGCCGCTTTCGCTGTAGTTGATCAGCTCGTCGGCACCGGCAGCCTTGGCCACGGCCAGCTTGTCGGCGCTGCTGGCCGCTGCGATCACCCGCGCGCCCAGGGCCTTGCCGATCTCCACCGCCGCCAGCCCGACCCCGCCCGACGCGCCCAGCACCAGCAGGGTTTCCCCTGCTTGCAGCTGCCCGCGCTGGGTGAGCGCGTACATCGAGGTGCCGTAGGTCATGCCGAATGCGGCAGCCGTGGCGAAGTCCATGTGCGCCGGGATCGGCATCACGTTGTAGCCCGGCACCGCAATCTGCTCGGCAAAGCTGCCCCAGCCGGTCAGCGCCATCACCCGGTCGCCCACCTTCAACGGCCCGGCCTTTTCGCCCACCTCCAGCACTACCCCTGCTGCTTCGCCACCCGGCGAGAACGGCAGTGGCGGCTGGAATTGGTACTTGCCCTGGATGATCAGGGTGTCGGGAAAGTTGACCCCCGCCGCATGCACCTGCACCAGCACTTCATTGCGTTTGGGCACGGGGCTGGCGACCTCTTCGAGGACCAGGTCGCTGGCCGGACCATGGGCTTTGCACAACACGGCTTTCATCAGGGCTATTCCTTTGCGGGTGGTGGCCGATAAGTGTAGGTGGGCAGGGTGTCGGGTCAACGAGCATGCCCCGGCCTGATAAGCCGGCATAAGCCCGGGCTTGGGTTTGGCGAAGGCGCTGGGTATGCTGGCGCCAACTGTTTGAGGAGCGAATTGGTGAAAGCGTGGATCTTGATGGTACTGGCCCTGATGCTGCCAGCGGCGGCCATGGCCGAAGAAGCCAAGGACGGAGAGGGCGCGCCGAAGGTGTCGTACATCTCCCTGACCCCGCCACTGGTGGGCAACTATGCCCTTGATGGCGGCCCCAAGCTGCGCGTGTACAAGGCCGATGTGGCGTTGCGCGTGGACAACGATGTGGATGCGGCCGCGGTCAAGCACCACGAACCGCTGATCCGCAACCAGCTGGTGGCCCTGTTCACCCAGCAGAGCCTGGACGGCATGAGCAACGTCGAGGCCAAGGAACACCTTCGCCAGGAAGCCCTCAAGCAGGTGCAGCAGGTGCTCAACGGCGAAGAAGGCCGGCCGGTGGTGGCCGACCTGCTGTTCAACAACCTGATCGTGCAGTAGTCACGAAGCCAGGCTGCGGCGAAAGCGTGCCAGGGCGATCGCAAAGAACGCCAGGCCGATCGCCGCCAGCGCCAGCAGGTCCGGCCACACCACCGATGCGTCGGCGTCGCGGAACAGGATCGCGGCACCCAGGCTGACGAAGTGGGTGGAGGGTGACAGTTGCATCACCCACTGCAGCCATTGCGGCATGCTGTCCAGCGGCGTGCTGCCGCCCGACAGCAACAGCATCGGGATGATCACCGGGATCGCCAGCAAGCCGAACTGCGGGGTCGAGCGCGCCAGTGTGGCGAGGAAGATCCCCAGCGCGGTACTGGCGAACAGGTACAGCGCGGTCACGCCCAGGAACAACCCCATGGAGCCGGCCAGTGGCACTCCCAATGCCCCCTTGACCACCACCTCCAGCGACACCCAGGTGCACAGCACCACCACCAGTGCGTTGCTGCCGATCTTGGCCAGCATGATTTCCAGTGCCGTCAGTGGCAGTACCAGCAGGTGGTCGAGGGTGCCGTGCTCGCGTTCGCGCAGCAGCGCAGTGCCGGTCAGCACGATGGCCAGGATGGTGATGTTGTTGACGATCTGGATCACCGCCAGAAACCAGCCGCCCTCCAGGTTGGGGTTGAACAGCGCCCGTGGGCTCAGCAGCGCCGGGCTCTGCACGGCCTGCTTGGCGTAGTCGAGCAGCTCGCGTTCGAAGATCCGCCCGATGTAGCCGGCGCCCATGAACGCCTGGCTCATGGCGGTGGCGTCGACGTTCACCTGCAGTTCCGGGGTGCGCCCGGCCAGCAGGTCGCTCTGGAAGTTCACCGGGATATTGATCACGAAGGTGTACTGGCCGCTGTCCATGGCCTGGTCGAGCTGGTCGTAGGGCAGCGTCACCGCCGGCTGGAACTCCGGCGGTTGCAGCGCCTCGCCCAGCTTGCGCGAGACCAGGCTGTGGTCTTCGTCGACGATGGCCACGCTGGCGTTGTGCACGCCGATCACCGAGCCGGCGGCGGGCATGTAGATGGCCACGCTGAAGGCATACAGCAGAAACAGCAGCAGCACGCTGTCGTGGCGCAGGCTGGTCAGCTCCTTGAGACCGAGGCGGTAGATATGGGCCAGGCGCTGCATCAGACCTCCTGCTTTTTCAGCATGATCAGGCTCAGCCCGGTGAAGCCGGCGAAGAACCCGAACAGGGCCAGGCACTGTGGCCATAGTTCGCGCAGGTCCAGGGCCTTGGTGAAGGTGCCGACGGCAATGTCGAGGAAGTAGCCGGCCGGGAACAGCTGACCCATCAGTGCTGCCGCGCCATCGAGAGAAGAGCGCGGCACGATCAGCCCGGAGAACTGGATGGTCGGCAGGCTGGTGATGATCATGGTGCCCAGGATCGCCGCGATCTGGGTGCGGGTGAACGCCGAGATTAGCAGCCCCAGGCTGGTGGTGGCCAGCAGGTACAGCACCCCGCCGCAGGCCAGGGCCAGCGCGCTGCCCTTGAACGGCACGTCGAACAGCCAGCGGTTCATCGCCACCAGCAACGCCAGGTTGACCAAGCTCACCAGCAGGTACGGGGCCTGCTTGCCGAGCAGGAACTCCAGGCGCGTGAGCGGCGTGGCGTAGAAGTTGGTGATCGAGCCCAGCTCTTTTTCACGCACGATGCCCAGCGCCGTGAGCATCGCGGGAATGAACGCCAGGATCAGCGCCATCACTCCGGGGCCGATGGCGTTCACGCTGATCACGTCCTGGTTGTAGCGAAAGCGGGTTTCAAGCTTTACCGCTGCCTGGCCTGGCTGTGCGCGGCTGCTCAGCGCGGCGAGCTGTTCGAGGTTGGCCTGGTGCACGGCCTCCACATAGTTGCGGCTGGTTTCGGCGCGAAACGGCATGCCGCCATCGAGCCAGGCCGCCACCACCGGCTGGCGCCCGGCATTCAGGTCGCGGCCAAAGCCGGGGGGAATCTCCAGCGCCAGCTTGATTTCCGAGCGTTGCAGGCGCTTGTGCAGTTGCGCGGCGTCGCGGATCGGCGCCTGTTCGGCGAAGTAGCGCGAGCCGCGAAACGCTTCCAGGTACAGACGGCTTTGCGGGCTCTGGTCCTGGTCGTAGACCGCGAATGCCAGGTTCTCCACGTCCAGCGAAATGCCGTAGCCGAAGATCACCATCATGAACAGCGCACCGAGCAGGGCGAAGGCCAGGCGCACCTTGTCGCGCAGCAGCTCCTTGCCTTCGCGGGTGGCTACCGCGAACAGCCGCACGAAGCTGAAGCCGCTACGGGGTGGCGGGCTGGTGGCCTCGGCGGTGGTGCTCACCGGTTGGGCCTCGGTCGGCGCCGGGCTGCTGTTCTGCGCCTGTTCCAGGCAGGTGACGAAGGCGTCTTCCAGGGTCTGGCCACCGAACTGCTGTTGCAGCGCGGCTGGGGTATCGCAGGCCAGCACACGGCCGGCGTGCATCAGCGAGATGCGATCGCAGCGCAGCGCCTCGTTCATGAAGTGGGTGGACAGGAAAATGGTCACGCCCTGCTCGCGGGACAGCTCGATCAGCAGGCGCCAGAAGTCGTCGCGTGCGGCCGGGTCGACGCCGGAGGTGGGTTCGTCGAGGATCAGCACTTCAGGCCGGTGCAGCACCGCCACGGCCAGCGAAAGGCGCTGGCGCAGGCCCAGCGGCAGGGCGCCGGACTGCTGGTCGGCAATGTCGCCCAGGTCGAAGCGCTCGATCAGTTCGGCGATGCGCGGGGTGCTGTCGGCCTTGTTCAGGTCGAACAGGCGCGCGTGCAGCTCGAGGTTCTGACGCACGCTCAGTTCGCCATACAGCGAAAAGCTCTGGGACATGAAGCCGACGCGCTTGCGCGTGGCCAGGTCCTTGGCGTCGACCGGGCGGCCGAGCAGGGTGGCGCTGCCTTCGCTGGCCGGCATCAGGCCGGTGAGCACCTTCATGGTGGTGGTCTTGCCGCAGCCGTTGGAGCCCAGGAAACCGAAGATCTCGCCACGGCCGATGGCGAAGCTGACCTTGTTCACTGCGGTGAAGTCGCCGAAGCGCAGGGTCAGTTCATGGGCCTCGATGGCGATGTCGCCGTCGTCGGCCGGGCGTGGCGGGATCACCAGCGGCGCCTGGGTGCGGCTGCGGTCATCCTGCTGCTGGCTCTGGTAGCAGGTGAAGGCGTCGTCCAGCTTGCCGCTGGCGGTGGCGCCGGCCAGCTCGCGGCTCAGCCCCTGGGCGATCAGGCGACCACGGTCGAGCATCAGACAGTGCTCGAACTGTTCGGCCTCTTCCATGTAGGCGGTGGCCACCAGCAGGGTCAGTTGCGGACGCTCGCCGCGCACCTGCTCCACCAGCTCCCAGAAGCGCCGGCGCGACAGCGGGTCGACGCCGGTGGTGGGCTCGTCGAGAATCAGCAGGTCGGGCTCGTGGATCAGTGCGCAGCACAGCCCGAGTTTCTGCTTCATGCCCCCGGAGAGCTTGCCTGCCGGGCGCTCGGCAAAGCGTTCCAGGTCGGTGGCCAGCAGCAGCGCGTGCATGCGCGTGTCGCACTCGGTGCGGCTCAGGCCGAACAGCGTGGCGAAGAAGCGGATGTTCTCGCTGATCGACAGCTCGGGGTACAGGTTGCCGCCCAGGCCCTGGGGCATGAAGGCGATGCGCGGGTACAGGCTGTTGCGGTGGCGGCGCTGGCGGATCGAGCCGTCCAGCACCTGCAACTCGCCCTGTTGCAGCTTCTTGACCCCGGCAATCAGCCCCAGCAGGCTCGACTTGCCCGCACCGTCCGGGCCGATCAGGCCGCAGCGGGTGCCTGCCGGCAGTTCAAAGCAGATGTTTTGCAGGGCCTCGAGGGAGCCGTAGCGGTGGCTGATGCCACGCGCCTGCAGCGCCAGGGCCGTCATTGCAGGTTGGCCGGCCAGTCCACGGGGGCGCTACGCACATAGCCGGCGCCGGGCATGCCCGGCTTGGCCTGGGGCACCGCGCTGGGCTCGGTCAGGCGCAGCTTGACGCGAAACACCAGCTTCTGGCGCTCGTCACGGGTTTCCACCTGCTTGGGGGTGAACTGCGCCTTGGCTGCCACGAAGCTGATCTTGGCCGGCAGCGCGCGGTCGGGCAGGGCATCGAGCACGATGCGCGCCTGGTCGCCCACGGTCAGCTTGCCGGTGGTGGAGGCGGGCAGATAGAGGTTCATGTACTGGTCGCTGGGGTCGATCAGCAGCAGTACGCGCCCGCCGGCCCCGAGCACTTCGCCCGGTTCGGCCAGGCGCAGCTGGATCACGCCATCGATGGGCGCGCGCAGGCTGCTGTCGTCGATTTCGCTGGTGAGCTGGGCCACCTGGGCCTCGGCGGCACCGATGGCGGCCTTGATTGCCGCGAGTTGCGCTCGCGCTGCCACCACGGCTGAATTGCTGGTGTCGTAGCGGGCCTGCTGCTGGTCGAGCAATTGCTGGCTGGAGTACTTGCGCTGGAACAGTTCGCGCACGCGCTTGAGTTCCTGGCTGGCCAGCAGCTGTTCGCTCTGGCGCAGCTGCACGGTGGCCTGGGCGGCCGCGTAGTTCTCGCGGGCACGCAGTACTTCGGCTTCGGCCTGGTTGCGCTGGGCCTCCATGGTGCGGGTGTCGATGCGCGCCAGCAGTTGGCCCTTGTGCACCACGTCGCCCTCGTCGGCCAGCACTTCGGCCAGGCGCCCCGGCACTTTGGTGGCGATCTGCACCTCGGTGGCCTCAAGGCGACCGTTGCCCATGCTCAGGCCTTCGGGCAGACGGTCGTGCATGGACTTCCAGTAGCCCAGGCCGCCGGCTGCCACCAGCAGCGCAATCAGCGCGCCGGCAAAGAGTTTGGGGGTGTGTTGGCTCATCGACATGCACCTGCATCCTGCTGCGTTTGACGTCAGAGTCTGACGTTTTGCCTACCGTGGCGGGTTGATACGTATCAAACGAGTGGGCATCTTACGCGAAATTAACGTAGTGCGAGCACCGCGCCCCATTGTTCGTCCGTCACCGGCATCACCGACAGGCGGCTGCCCTTCTGTACCAGTGGCAGTTCGGCCAGTGCCGCCTGTTGCTTGAGGTAGCCAAGGCCCAGCACCTTGCGCATGGTTTCCACATGCTCCACGTCCACTGCGCTCCACGGGTTCTTCTCGGCGCTGGCCTTGGCGTCGAAGTAGTGGCTCTCGGGGTCCAGCGCGGTGGGGTCGGGGTAGGCGGCGGTGGTGATGCGGGCAATACCGGCGATGCCGGGCTCGGGGCAGCTGGAGTGGTAGAAGAAGAACAGGTCGCCCACCGCCATGGCGCGCATGAAGTTGCGCGCCTGGTAGTTGCGCACCCCGTCCCAGCGCGCCTGGCCGAGGCGGGCGAGGTCTTCGATCGAGAGCTCGTCGGGCTCGGATTTCATCAGCCAGTAGGCCATCGTTGACGCTCCAGACAAAGTTTGAAATAACCTGTTGCATGAAACCGACAGCCGGTTGGCGTCAACGTTTGCGTGTGGCACCAGGTTGTCGGAGAATGCGCGCATTTTAAGCTTGACGCTGCTGCACGGCATAATAAAAACCGTTGCTGTCATCGTGATGAGTTTGCCTGAGGGGGGCAATCGATGAATCGCAAACCGGATTTGCTCTGGGTGCTCGTTTTTCTGTTTGGCCTGGGTGTGGTCACCACCGGCTATGCACAAAGCCTGTGGGAACAGAAACTCGAAACAGCCGCCTACGAGATGCCGGCCGCCCCGACCCCCGTCAAGCGTTGAACCTTGCGGCGCCCGTTCAGGGTGCCAGGTACCACCCCCTGTCCGATACCGTGCCCTGCAGCGGCACGTCCCAACTGGCCTGGGCCAGTCGTTGCACTTTCTGGCATTCGTGCGCCAGCCCCAGCAGCAGGGGTTTCTTCCAAGCCTTGCGCCGCCCCTGATACGCCAGGCTGCGGTCATAGAACCCGCCGCCCATGCCCAGTCGCCCACCCGTCTCGTCGAAACCCACCAGCGGCAGCAGGATCAGGTCCAGTGCCCAGGTGGGTCGCTGGCGTGTGAGATTGATGCGTGGTTCGGGGATGCGGAAGCGGTTGGGGCGCAGTTTTTCACCGTGCTCGAAGCGCTGGAAGGCCATGCGGGTTCTGGGCCAGGCGTGCAGCACCGGCAGGTAGGTATGCTTGCCTCGACGTTGAGCTTCGCGCAGCAGCAGGCGCGGGTCGATCTCGCTGTCGTTGGGCAGGTACAGGGCAATGTGCCGGGCACGACGAAACAGCGGGTGCTGCGCCAGTTGCCGGTACAGACCGCGCGCGGCACGGCGCTGTTCGGCCGGGCTGAGGGCACGGCGGGCATCACGGAGCAGACGACGAAGTTGGGGGCGGGTAAGCGGCGCGATGTCGGTCATGGCACGGGCGGTCCCTGGGGCGACTGCCACGCAGGGGTGGCAGTGCATGTGCGTGCGCCGCTGGGTGGGCGCAGGCTGGAGAATTCAGGCTCCCCGACGAACCGCTGTCGGTGTAGCCCTTGAACCCGAAAGTTCAAGGTGGAGATTACAGGAGGCGTTAAGGCTTTCCGTCAAGCGGACATGCACACCGGCCCCACGTGCAACCCCCGTGGTTGTGCGTATCGGCTCAGGGACATGACCGACTGGCAAGCACTCCAGGGAGTGGTCGGAGTATACCCGAAACTCAGGCCGGTTTTGAACCCGCGTCGTCGGCCAATGCCTGATCGACACGTTCGAGCAGGTCGCGCACCTGTTCACGGGTGGCACCGCCGGTGGGCGCCTGCGGGCGCTCCTGATTGTGCAGCAGGTCGTGGGTGATGTTCAGCGCCGCCATCACCGCGATACGGTCGGCGCCGATCACCTTGCCGCTGCTGCGGATCTCGCGCATCTTGCTGTCCAGGTAGCGCGCTGCGCTGACCAGGTTGCTGCGCTCTTCCGGCGGGCAGATGATCGAATACTCCTTGTCGAGGATCTGAACGGTGACGCTATTGCTTGAACTCATGAGTCTTGCTCCAGGGCCTTGAGCCGCGAAATCATCGATTCGACCTTACGCCGGGCGATCTCGTTTTTTTCGATGAGGTGGGCGCGCTCCTCGCGCCAGGATTTTTCCTGAGCTAATAGGAGTGCATTTTGCCGCTTTAGTTGCTCGACACGTTCGATCAACAGCTCGAATCGGCCCATCAGCGCTTGCAGGTCGTTCTCTGGCATGACGTGCCACTCGCTTTTGTCAGACGGGTCTTACCCGCTCATTAAGTTCCGGCATGCCCCGAATTGGCGGCGTCGATGGTCTTGGCGCGCCTGCCGGTGCTAGGATACAAGGCCTTCATTCTAGTCATTGCGCCGTCTGGCGCCTAGCTGCCCATGCCCATTACGAATTCGCCATACACCGCTTTTGCCACCTTGCTCACCAGCAACGGTCACCCTGTTTCGCCTGCCGAGCTTCACGGCTTGTTGCTCGGGCGCAGCTGCGCCGGCGCCGGCTTCGATGCCGACGGCTGGTTGGCCGATGCGGCCCACCTGCTGGAAGTCGATCCTGTAGACAATGTTCGTAACGCTTTGATCGGCCTGCAGGAGATGGTCAAGGGCGAACTCACCGGTGAAGAAGTCACCGTCGTGCTGTTGCTGCCCACCGACGATGCCCCGCTGACCGAGCGTGCCATCGCCCTGGGCGAGTGGTGCAAAGGCTTCCTGTACGGCTTCGGCCTCAACTCGGCAGGCCTGAGCCTGAGTGCCGAAGCCAAGGAAGTGCTGGGTGACCTGGACGCCATTTCCCAGGTCCAGGATGCACTGGAAGAATCCGAAGACGGCGAAAGCGACTATATGGAAGTGATGGAGTACCTGCGCGTCGCGCCGATGCTGCTGTTCTCCGAGCTGGCCAAGCCACAGGCGCCTGCGCCCAAGCCTTCCTTGCACTAAATGCCGAACAGGGGTTCCTCGTGCCAATAGCCCATATCCCCAAAGCGGAGTATGCCCGTCGTCGCAAGGCGCTGATGGCGCAGATGGAACCCAACAGCATCGCCATCCTGCCCGCGGCCGCGGTGGCCATTCGCAACCGCGACGTGGAGCATGTGTACCGCCAGGACAGCGACTTCCAGTACCTCAGCGGCTTCCCGGAGCCCGAGGCGGTGATTGCGCTGATCCCCGGCCGCGAGCACGGTGAGTACGTGCTGTTCTGCCGCGAGCGCAACCCCGAGCGCGAGCTGTGGGACGGCCTGCGCGCCGGCCAGGAAGGCGCGATACGCGAATACGGCGCGGACGATGCGTTCCCCATCACCGACATCGACGACATCCTGCCGGGCCTGATCGAAGGCCGCGACCGGGTGTACTCGGCCATGGGCAGCCACCCCGAATTCGACCGCCACCTGATGGAGTGGATCAACGTGATCCGCTCCAAGGCCAACCTCGGCGCCCAGCCACCGAACGAGTTCGTTGCGCTGGATCATCTGCTGCACGACATGCGCCTGTATAAATCGGCCACGGAAGTGAAGGTGATGCGCGAGGCCGCGGCGATTTCGGCACGCGCCCATGTGCGGGCCATGCAGGCCTGCCGCGCCGGGTTGCACGAATACAGCCTGGAGGCCGAGCTGGACTACGAGTTCCGCAAGGGCGGGGCGAAGATGCCGGCCTACGGCTCGATCGTGGCATCGGGTCGCAACGCCTGCATCCTGCATTACCAGCAGAACGACGCCCTGCTCAAGGACGGCGACCTGGTACTGATCGACGCCGGGTGCGAGATCGACTGCTACGCCAGCGACATCACCCGCACCTTCCCGGTCAGCGGGCGCTTTTCGCCGGAGCAGAAAGCGATCTACGAGCTTGTGCTCAAGGCCCAGGCTGCAGCCTTTGCCGCGATTGCACCGGGCAAGCACTGGAACCATGCCCACGAGGCCACCGTGCAGGTGATCACCGAAGGGCTGGTGGAGCTGGGGCTGCTCAAGGGCGACGTGCCGGCGCTGATCGAGGCCGAGGCCCATCGGGCCTTCTACATGCACCGCGCCGGTCACTGGCTGGGGCTGGATGTGCACGACGTCGGCGAGTACAAGGTCGCCGACCAGTGGCGCGTGCTGGAGCCGGGCATGGCCCTGACGGTGGAGCCGGGCATCTACATTGCTGCCGACAACCAGAGCGTCGCGAAGAAGTGGCGCGGTATCGGCGTACGAATCGAGGACGACGTAGTGGTGACCAAGCAGGGCTGTGAAATCCTGACCTCCGGCGTACCGCGCACGGTGGCCGAAATCGAAGCATTGATGGCGGCTGCACGCAGCCACGCCGCATGAGCCGGGTCAACCTTGCCATCATCGGTGGCGGCCTGGTCGGTGCCAGCCTGGCGCTGGCCCTGCAGGCCGGGGCCAGGGCGCGTGGCTGGAAGATCCTGCTGATCGAGCCGTTCGCCCCCGGCGACAGCTTCCAGCCCAGTTACGACGCACGTTCCTCGGCGCTTTCCTACGGCACCCGGCAGATCTACGAGCGTCTGGGCCTGTGGCAGCCGATCAGCCGCCGCGCCGAACCGATCCGCCAGATCCAGGTGTCCGACCGTGGCCGCTTTGGCGCCACCCGCCTGGACGCCCTGGAAGAAGGCGTGCCGGCACTCGGCTACGTGGTCGAGAACGCCTGGCTCGGCCAGTGCCTGTGGCAGGGGCTGGATGCCGAGGTGGTGACTTGGCGCTGCCCGGCGCAGGTCAGCGCGATGCAGCCGCTGGCCGACGGCTACCGCCTGACACTGGATGACGACACCACGGTGGACTGCGACCTGGCGGTACTGGCCGACGGCGGGCGTTCCGGGCTGCGCGAGCAGTTGGGCATCCACGTCAGCCAGCGTCCGTACAACCAGAGTGCGCTGATCGCCAACATCACCCCGAGCGAGGCCCATTGCGGGCAGGCGTTCGAACGCTTCACCGATGACGGCCCGATGGCCTTGCTGCCGCTGCCGGAAAACCGCTGCGCGCTGGTCTGGACCCGTGCCGGAATGGATGCCAGACGGCTGGCCGAGATCGACGAGCGAGCCTTCCTGGCCGAGCTGCAAGGCGTGTTCGGCTACCGTCTGGGCACCTTGCGCCAGGTGGGCGCGCGTCACCTCTACCCGCTGTCGCTGGTAGAGGCCCAGGAGCAGGTGCGCTCGCACCTGGTGGTGCTGGGCAACGCCGCGCACAGCCTGCATCCGATTGCCGGGCAGGGTTTCAACCTGTCGCTGCGCGACGTGCAGTCGCTGGCCGACGGTCTGCTGGCCGGGCCTGAAGTACCGGGCGACCTGGCGACCCTGCAGGCCTACCGCGAGCGCCAGCGCCTGGACCAGGACATGACCGTGGGCTTCTCCGACAAGGTCACGCGGTTGTTCGGCAGCGGCCAGCCGTTGCTCGCCACCGGGCGCAACCTGGGCCTGCTGGGCCTGGACCTGCTGCCCCCGGCCAAGCGCTGGTTCGCCCGCCAGGCCATGGGCCTGGGTACACGCCCGGACCAGCCTGGCCAATGACCCCTTCTTCTCTTTATCGGGCTTGAAAGCATGGAAATGCGCGCAGATCTGTTGATTGTCGGTGCCGGAATGGTCGGTAGCGCCCTGGCCCTGGCCTTGCAGCACAGTGGCCTGGACATCCTGCTGCTCGACGGCAGCCCCCTGACGGTCAAGCCGTTCGATGCACAGGCACCCTTCGAGCCGCGAGTCAGCGCGCTGTCGATGGCCAGCCAGCGCATCCTCGAGCGCGTGGGCGCCTGGCAGCACATCCGCGAGCGGCGCCTGAGCCCGTATTCGGACATGCACGTGTGGGACGGCAGCGGCACCGGGCAGATCCACTTTTCGGCCGCCAGCGTGCACGCCGAGGTGCTCGGCCACATCGTCGAGAACCGCGTGGTGCAGGACGGTCTGCTGCAGCGCCTGCACGACAGCGAGATCGGCCTGCTGGCCAACGCCCGCCTGGAGCAGATGCGCCGCAGTGGCGACGACTGGCTGCTGACCCTGGCCGATGGCCGCACCCTGCGCGCGCCGCTGGTAATTGCGGCTGACGGCGCCAACTCGGCGGTGCGCCGCCTGACCGGCTGCCAAACCCGTGAGTGGGACTACCTGCACCACGCCATCGTGACCAGCGTGCACTGTGCCGAGCCGCACCAGGCCACAGCCTGGCAGCGCTTCACCGATGACGGCCCGCTGGCGTTTCTGCCACTGCTGCGCGACGGCCAGCAGCACTGGTGCTCCATCGTGTGGTCGACCACGCCTGCGCAGGCCGAGCGCCTCATGGCCCTGCCGGACGAAGCCTTCTGCGCCGAGCTGGAGCGGGCCTTCGAGGGCCGCCTGGGCACGGTGCTGGCTGCCGACCCACGGTTATGCGTACCGCTGCGCCAGCGCCATGCCAAGCGCTACGTGGCCGAGGGCCTGGCGTTGATCGGCGATGCGGCCCACACCATTCACCCGCTGGCCGGGCAGGGCGTGAACCTTGGCTTTCTGGATGCGGTGGTGCTGGCCGAAGTGCTGCAGCATGCCCATGAGCGCGGCGAGCGCCTGGCCGACGTGCGCGTGCTGAGCCGCTACGAACGACGGCGCATGCCGCACAACCTGGCCTTGATGGCCGCAATGGAGGGCTTCGAGCGCCTGTTCCAGGCCGACCCGCTGCCGCTGCGCTGGCTGCGCAACAGTGGCCTGAAGTGGGTGGAGCAACTGCCGGAGGCCAAGGCGCTGTTCGTGCGCCAGGCGCTGGGGCTGAGCGGCGACCTGCCGGAGCTGGCACGGGCCTGAGGCGGCACCGCAACATCTGGTAACTCCTCCCTTGGCAGTTCGGTTGAGAAGGCAAATGGCATTCACTACCATTTGCGCCTCTCCCGCATTCCGAGGACCGCCTTCATGTTGCCACGCAAGCATCTACTCGCCGCCCTGGCGCTCACCCTGCTGGGCGGTACCGCACAGGCGGCGGACGAGGTGGTGGTGTATTCCTCGCGTATCGACGAGCTGATCAAGCCGGTATTCGATGCCTACACCAAGGAAACCGGGGTCAAGGTCAAGTTCATCACCGACAAGGAAGCGCCGTTGATGCAGCGCATCAAGGCCGAGGGCAGCAACGCCACCGCCGACCTGCTGCTGACCGTGGATGCCGGCAACCTCTGGCAGGCCGAGCAGATGGGTATCCTGCAGCCGATCAAGTCGGCCGTGATCGACGCCAACATTCCCCCGCAGTATCGCGCTTCGTCCCATGACTGGACGGGCCTGAGCCTGCGCGCACGGACCATTGCCTACGCCACCGACCGGGTCAAGCCCGAGGAGCTGAGCACCTACGAGGCGCTGGCCGGCAAGGAATGGGAAGGGCGCTTGTGCCTGCGTACCGCCAAGAAGGTCTACAACCAGTCGCTGACCGCGACCCTGATCGAAACCCACGGCGCCGAGAAGACCGAAGAGATCCTCAAGGGCTGGGTGAACAACCTGTCCACCGACGTGTTCTCGGATGACGTGGCAGTGCTCAAGGCCATCGAGGCCGGGCAGTGCGACGTGGGCATCGTCAATACCTACTACTATGGCCGCCTGCACAAGGAGCAGCCGCAGCTGCCGATCAAGCTGTTCTGGCCCAACCAGGCCGACCGTGGCGTGCACGTCAACCTGTCGGGCATCGGCTTGACCCGGCACGCGCCGCACAAGGAGGCCGCGATCAAGCTGGTGGAGTGGATGACCGGGCCGCAGGCGCAGAAGATCTTCGCCGATGTGAACCAGGAGTTCCCGGCCAACCCCAAGGTGGAACCTTCGGCAGAAGTGGCGGCGTGGGGCAAGTTCAAGGCCGACAGCCTGCCGGTGGAAGTGGCGGGCAAGCGTCAGGCTGAAGCGATTCGCCTGATGGATCGGGCTGGCTGGAACTGAGCGCAAGGCTTTATTCTTGCGGGGCCCCTGTCGGGGCCCATCGCGGGTCAAGCCCGCTCCTACAGGGATCACCGTGGCCCTTGTGGGAGCGGGCTTGACCCGCGATAGACCGCAACGCGGTCGCTCTCACCTTCGCCAGAGATCTCCCCCCGTGTCACACCCCGCCCAACGCCGCTGGTACCCCCTGGTCTTCACCGTCTGCGCGTTGGTGCTGCTGCCGCAGAGCGTGCTGGTGCTGTCGTGGCAGAGCATCGACCTGCAGATCTGGTCGCACCTGCTCGACACCCAGATGAGCCGCCTGTTGGGCAACACCCTGACCTTGATCCTCGGCGTGGGCGTCGGCGTCACCGTGCTGGGCGTGAGCCTGGCCTGGCTCACCAGCCTGTGCGAATTCCCCGGCCGACGCTGGCTCGACTGGGCATTGATGCTGCCTTTCGCCATCCCCGCCTATGTGCTGGCGTTCGTCTTCGTCGGTTTGCTGGACTTCTCCGGCCCGGTGCAAACCCTGCTGCGCGAATGGTTCGGCCCCATGCGCCTGCCGCGCGTGCGCTCCACCGGCGGGGTGATCATCGTGCTGGTGCTGGTGTTCTACCCCTATGTCTACCTGCTGGCACGTACCGCCTTCCTGGCTCAGGGCAAGGGCCTGATGGAAGCGGCGCGGGTGCTCGGGCAATCGCCGCTGCAAGCCTTCTGGCGCGTGGCCCTGCCCATGGCGCGGCCGGCGATCGGCGCGGGCGTGGCGCTGGCGCTGATGGAAACCCTGGCCGACTTCGGCGCGGTGGCCGTGTTCAACTTCGACACCTTCACCACCGCCATCTACAAGACCTGGTACGGCTTCTTCAGCCTCTCCAGCGCCGCCCAGCTCGCCAGCCTGTTGCTGCTGGCCGTCATGCTGGTGCTGTACGGCGAGCGCCGGGCCCGCGGTGCGGTACGCAGCAGCAACGAGCGGCCCCGCGTGGCGGCGCTGTACCACCTGCGCGGGGTCAAGGCGCTGGCTGCCAGCAGCTGGTGCCTGCTGGTGTTCGCCTGCGCGTTCGTTATCCCGGTGCTGCAGTTGCTGGTGTGGTTCTGGCAGCGCGGGCGTTTCGACCTCGACGAGCGCTATGGCGCGCTCATCCTGCATACCCTGTACCTGGGCGCCATGGCTGCGCTGATCACCGTGGCGGTGGCACTGCTGCTGGCGTTTGCCCGACGCCAGGCCCCCACCCGCGTGGTGCGCGCCGGGGTCAGCCTGGCCAACCTGGGCTACGCCTTGCCCGGCTCGGTATTGGCGGTGTCGATCATGCTGGCCTTCAGTTACCTCGACAACCAGCTGGTGGTGCCGCTTTCGAGCTGGCTTGGCGGTGCCGGCCGCCCGCTGCTGATGGGCAGCCTGGCGGCACTGCTGCTGGCCTATCTGGTGCGCTTCATCGCCGTGGCCTACGGCCCCTTGGAAAACAGCCTGGGGCGCATTCGGCCCTCGCTGCCGGAGGCCTCGCGCAGCCTCGGGGTCAGCGGCCCGCGATTGTTTTTCAAGGTGTATCTCCCGCTGCTGGTGCCGGGTGCGCTGAGCGCAGCGCTGCTGGTGTTCGTCGATGTGCTCAAGGAGATGCCCGCCACCCTGCTGATGCGCCCGTTCGGTTGGGACACCCTGGCGGTGCGGGTATTCGAGATGACCAGCGAGGGCGAGTGGTCGCGTGCCTCGCTGCCGGCGTTGACGCTGGTGCTGGTGGGGCTGCTGCCGGTCATCGGGTTGATAAGGCGTTCGGCGCGTCACCCGGGTCAGAGTCACTGAGGGTGTAAGGCTGCGCCCTTGCGGCTACAATGCGCGGCATTCGCTGCGGCCGATCAGCACCGGGTAGCTGAAACGCTGCCCTCAGCCGCAGCCTCGCCACGCCCGGAAGGAGAAACCCATGGGACAGCGTACGCCTCTTTATGACCTGCACCTGGCGCTTGGCGCCAAGATGGTCGATTTTGGCGGTTGGGACATGCCCCTGCATTACGGCTCGCAAGTCGAGGAGCACCATCAGGTGCGCCGCGACTGCGGGGTCTTCGATGTCTCGCACCTCACCGTGATCGATGTGCACGGCGCCCAGGCCACGCCCTGGCTGCGCTGGTTGCTGGCCAACGATGTAGCCAGCCCGAATGCCCACGGCAAGGCCCTGTACAGCACCCTGCTCAACGAACAGGGCGGGGTGATCGACGACCTGCTGGTCTACCGCACCGACGACGGCTACCGCCTGGTGGCCAACGCCGCCACCCGCGACAAGGACCTGGCCTGGCTGCAGGCCCATATCGGCGACTACGACGTGCAGGTGCGCGAGCGTCCCGAACTGTCGATCTTCGCTGTGCAGGGCCCGCATGCGCGGGACAAGCTGGCCGAACTGGTGAGCAGCGACCGTGCGGCGCTGATTCGTGAACTGGCCCCCTTCGAAGGCCGCAGCAGTGGCGACTGGTTCATCTCGCGTACCGGCTACACCGGCGAAGACGGCCTGGAGATCACCCTGCCGGCAGAGCAGGCCCCGGCGTTCTTCAACGACCTGGTCGGCGCCGGTATTGCCCCCAGCGGGCTGGGCGCGCGCGATACCTTGCGCCTGGAAGCGGGCATGACGCTGTACGGACAGGACATCGACGAGGCACACTCGCCACTGACCTCCAACCTGGCCCACAACATCGCCCTGGAACCGGCCGACCGCGACTTCATCGGACGCCGTGCGCTGGAGGCAGAACAGGCCGCAGGCGTGCAGCTGAAGCTGGTCGGCCTGGTGCTCGAGGAACGCGGTGTGCTGCGTGCGCATCAGGTGGTGCGAATCGCACAGATTGGCGAAGGGGAGATCACCAGTGGTAGTTTCTCTCCTACGCTGAGCAAGGCGATTGCCCTGGCCCGCGTGCCGGTGGCTACCGCCGACCGCGCCGAGGTGGAAATTCGCGGCAAGTGGTACCCGGTACGGGTGGTCAAGCCGACCTTCGTGCGCCAGGGCAAGATCCTGATCTGAATTCATTCCGGCGGGCCGACCGCTGACCTGTTGAGGAAAGACACTATGAGCAATATCCCCGCCGACCTGCGTTTTGCCGAGAGCCACGAGTGGGCCAGGCTGGAAGCCGACGGTACCGTCACCGTGGGCATCAGCGACCACGCCCAGGAGGCTCTGGGCGACGTGGTATTCGTCGAACTGGCCGAGGTCGGCAAGGTGTTCGCGGCCAAGGACGCCGCCGGGGTGGTGGAGTCGGTGAAAGCCGCTTCGGATATCTACGCGCCGGTCAGCGGCGAAGTGATCGCGGTCAACGAAGACCTCAGCGACAGCCCTGAGAACCTGAACAACGATCCTTACGCCAGCTGGATCTTCAAGCTCAAGCCGTCCAACCCGGCAGAGCTGGAGCAGTTGCTGGACGCCGCCGGCTACAAGGCCGCCATCGGCGAGTAGTTTTTCCCGCACGAACGGCAATCCCTTCCTAGACTCAATAAGCCTCGACCCCTCGAGGCTTGGTCTTGGAAGAGAGAGCCGCTATGTCCCAGTCGCCGTCCCTGAGCCAACTGCACGATCCCAACCCGTTCCTGCGTCGTCATCTTGGCCCGGATGCGGCCGAGCAGCAGGCAATGTTGCAGGCCCTGGGCCTGAGCAGTCGCAGTGAACTGATCGAGCAGACCGTCCCGCCGGGCATTCGCCTGAACCGCCCGCTGGAACTGCCCCCGGCGCTTGATGAACAGGCCGCCCTGGCAAAACTGCGCGGTTACGCCGAGCAGAACCAGGTGTGGACCAGCCTGATCGGCATGGGGTACCACGCTACCCTGACGCCCACGGTGATCCTGCGCAACGTGCTGGAGAACCCCGGCTGGTACACCGCCTATACGCCGTATCAGCCGGAGATCGCCCAGGGTCGCCTGGAGGCGCTGCTCAATTACCAGCAGATGGTCATCGACCTGACCGGGCTGGACCTGGCCAATGCCTCGCTGCTCGACGAAGCGACGGCCGCTGCCGAAGCCATGGCTCTGGCACGGCGCATGGCCAAGTCGCGCAGCAATGCGTTCTTCGTCGATGAACATTGCCACCCGCAGACCCTGTCCGTATTGCAGACCCGCGCCGAGGGCTTCGGCTTCGAGCTGATCGTCGATGGGCTGGACAACCTGGACAAGCACCGGGTGTTCGGCGCGCTGCTGCAATACCCCAACACCCACGGCGGGGTGCACGACCTGCGCCCGGCCATCGAGCAGCTGCATGCCCAGCAGGCGCTGGCCTGCGTCGCCGCCGACCTGCTGAGCCTGGTGCTGTTGACCCCGCCGGGCGAGCAGGGCGCCGACGTGGTGCTCGGCTCGACCCAGCGCTTTGGCGTGCCCATGGGCTACGGGGGCCCGCACGCGGCCTACTTTGCCTGCCGCGACGACTTCAAGCGCGCCATGCCAGGGCGCATCATCGGCGTTTCCAAGGACGCGCGCGGCAACCTGGCGCTGCGCATGGCCCTGCAGACCCGCGAACAGCACATCCGCCGCGAGAAGGCCAACTCCAACATCTGCACCGCGCAGGTGCTGCTGGCCAACATCGCCGGGTTCTATGCCGTGTACCACGGGCCCGAAGGGCTCAGGCGCATCGCCCAGCGGGTGCACCGGCTCACGGTGATCCTGGCTGCCGGCCTGCAAGCCAAGGGGCTCAAGCGCTTGAACGAGCACTTCTTCGACACCCTGACCCTGGACGTCGGCGGCAGCCAGACCGCGATCATCCAGAGCGCCGAGGCCGCGCAGATCAACCTGCGCATCCTGGGCCGCGGGCACCTGGGCGTAAGCCTGGATGAAACCTGCGACGAGGCCACGGTGCTGCGCCTGTTCGGCATCTTTCTGGGCGCCGACCATGGGCTGAGCGTGGCCGAGCTGGATGCCCAGGCGCAGCACAGCGGCATCCCCGACGCCTTGCAGCGCCAGTCGGCGTTTCTGACGCACCCGGTGTTCAACCTGCACCACAGCGAAACCGAGATGCTGCGTTACCTCAAGCAGCTGGAGAACAAGGACCTGGCCCTCAACCAGTCGATGATCCCGCTGGGCTCGTGCACCATGAAGCTCAACGCCAGCAGCGAGATGATCCCCATCACCTGGCCGGCCTTCGCCAACCTGCACCCGTTCGCGCCGCTCACCCAGGCCCAGGGCTATACCGCGATGATCGACGAGCTGGAGCGCTGGCTGTGCGCGATCACCGGTTTCGATGCCATCTGCATGCAACCCAACTCCGGTGCCCAGGGTGAATACGCGGGGCTGCTGGCGATCAGCAAGTACCACCGCAGCCGCCAGCAAGGTCAGCGCGACATCTGCCTGATCCCGGCCTCGGCGCACGGCACCAACCCGGCGTCTGCGCAGATGGCCGGGATGCAGGTGGTGATCGTGGAATGCGATGTGGCGGGCAACGTCGACCTGGCCGACCTCAAGGCCAAGGCCCAGGCGGCAGGTGAGCGCCTGGCCTGCCTGATGGCCACCTACCCGTCGACCCACGGCGTGTACGAGGAAGGCATCAGTGAGATCTGCGAAGTTATCCACAGCCACGGTGGCCAGGTGTACATGGATGGCGCCAACCTCAATGCCCAGGTCGGGTTGGCGCGGCCGGCGGACATCGGTGCCGATGTATCGCACATGAACCTGCACAAGACCTTCTGCATTCCCCATGGCGGTGGCGGGCCGGGCATGGGTCCGATCGGCGTGCGTGCACACCTGGCACCGTTCGTGGCCAGCCATCCGGTGGTGCCGGTGCCCGGGCCCGACCCGCAGAACACTGCGGTCAGTGCGGCGCCCTGGGGCAGTGCGAGCATCCTGCCGATCAGCTGGATGTACATCGCCATGATGGGGCCGCAACTGGCCGATGCCAGCGAGGTGGCGATCCTGTCGGCCAACTATCTGGCCCAGCAGTTGGGCGGGGCGTTCCCGGTGCTGTACCGCGGGCGCAATGGGCGGGTGGCGCATGAGTGCATCCTCGACCTGCGGCCCTTGAAGGCGCTGACCGCCATCACCGAAGAGGATGTAGCCAAGCGCCTGATGGACTACGGGTTCCATGCGCCGACCATGTCGTTCCCGGTGCCGGGCACCTTGATGGTGGAGCCGACCGAGAGCGAGTCCAAGGCCGAGCTGGACCGCTTCGTGGAGGCGATGCTGAAGATTCGGGCCGAGATTGCAGAGGTGCAGAACGGCAACTGGCCAGCCGAGGACAACCCGCTCAAGCGGGCGCCGCATACCTTGGCGGATGTGCTGGGGGTGTGGGAACGACCTTACTCGATCGAGCAGGGTGTTGCGCCGAGCCACCATGCGCGGCTGCACAAGTACTGGCCGGCGGTGAACCGGGTGGACAACGTGTACGGGGACCGCAACCTGTTCTGTGCGTGTGTGCCGGTGGAGGATTATCGCTGAGGCCAGGGCCTCGTGGCCGACAAGGCTGGCTCCTGTAGGAGCCGGCATTGCCGGCGAGGTGATTACTCGGTCACGGCATTCTGCGCCAGGATCGCATTGGCCAGCTCCATGTCGCTGACCTGCAGCCCTGGCTGCTCGGCACGCACACGCTGCATGGCAGCCTCAAGATACGGCCCGCTGATCTGGCCGTTGCTGGCCACATAGCTGCTGGCATCTTCCTGCGCCGCCACCACCAGCTTGTGGTCCTTGAAGGTCAGGTAGGTGGAGCCGGTGGTGGCACCGGACGAAATCACATCACGCCAGAAGCCATCAGCCATCGCCGAGCCAACCGGCAGCGACAACAAGGCAAGGGTGGCAACCGCAAGTTTGACGCGCATGGGGCTTACTCCAGTGTGGGGGCTATTATGGTGCGTTGGATCGTGATTTCCCCAGGCAAGTTCCCCAGGGCCTACGGTGCGGGGCCAACCTGCAGTATCGCGCCGTCCTGCGACAGCACTTGCACCGGGGTGCCCACCGGCAGGTCCGGCCCGCGGACCATCCACACCCCGTCGCCGACCTTGATCTTGCCGCGACCGCCCACGATGGCCTCCTGCACCACGAAGGTCCGGCCGATCAGTTCCTGGCCGCGCATGTTCAGCCCCGGCGCATCGCTGGGGCTGGCATTGCTGCGCTGACGGTGCCACCAGAACACTGCGGTGAATACCGACAGCAGGCCGAACAGCAGGAACTGCAAGGTCCACGGCAGCTGCGGGACGACGAAGGTAATCACGCCCACGCCCGCCGCCGCCACCCCGATCCACAGCAGGTAGCCGCCGGCGCCGAACACCTCCAGGATCAGCAGCAGCGTACCGAGCGCCAGCCAGTCCCAGAACGACAGGTGTTGCAGGTAGTCCCACATGCTCAGCCCTTCTTGCCGTCGAAGGTGGCCCGCACGATCTCGCCGATGCCGCCGACGGCGCCGATCACCTGGCTGGCTTCCAGTGGCATCAGCACCACCTTGCTGTTGTTGGCCGAGGCCAGCTTGCCCAGCGCGTCGACGTATTTCTGCGCCACGAAGTAGTTGATGGCCTGCACGTTGCCGTTGGCGATGGCCTCGGACACCACCTGGGTGGCGCGGGCTTCGGCTTCGGCCTGGCGCTCGCGGGCCTCCGATTCCAGGAAGGCCGCCTGACGCTCACCCTCGGCCTCGAGGATCTGCGCCTGTTTCTTGCCTTCGGCGGTGAGGATGGCAGCCGCCCTCAGGCCCTCGGCTTCGAGGATCTGCGCACGCTTGACCCGCTCGGCCTTCATCTGCCCGGACATGGCGGCCATCAGGTCGGCCGGCGGGCTGATGTCCTTGATCTCGATACGGGTGATCTTGATGCCCCACGGTGCGGTGGCTTCATCCACGGTGCGCAGCAGGCGCTCGTTGATGGCGTCGCGCTGGCTGAGCATGGCGTCCAGTTCCATGGAGCCGAGCACGGTACGGATGTTGGTCTGCAGCAGGTTGCGGGTGGCGTGCTCGAGGTTGTTGACCTCGTAGGCGGCCTGCGCCGTGTTGACCACCTGGAAGAAGCACACCGCATCGATCTGCACGGTGGCGTTGTCGGCGGTGATGACTTCCTGCGGCGGGATGTCCAGCACGCTTTCCATCATGTTGATCTTGCGCCCGATGCGGTCCATCACCGGCACGATGATGTTGAGGCCCGGCTTGAGGGTGGTGGTGTAGCGGCCAAAGCGTTCCACGGTCCACTGGAAACCCTGCGGCACCACCTTGAACCCCATGAACACCAGCGCCAGGGCCAGGCCCACGAACAACAGCATTACCATTCCGATTTGCATGACGTTTCCTTGGTCAGCAGGACTGAAAGTGCGCAAGCTTGGCATGTGGTCAGCTGTGCAGGCCAGCGCCGGATCATTTCATTTCATGCAGTAACGCGAATCACTTCTGTCAGTGTAGTCAGCCCTGCGGCGACTTTTTGCGCGCCGCTGGTGCGCAGGCTGCCCAGCCCCTCGGCCCGGGCCTGGCGGCGCAGGTTTGCCAGGTCGACGTCGCCCGACAGCTGCTCGCGCAGGCGTGGGCTCACAGGCAGCAGCTCGAACAGGCCGGTGCGGCCCCGGTAGCCGGTGTACCGGCAATCGCGGCAGCCTTCAGCCTGGCAGGTAGCGGTGGGCAGCGGCGCCTGCGGGTCGAGTTCGCGCCAGTGCGCCATGTCGAGCGGCTGCGCCACCTTGCACGCCGGGCACAGCGTGCGCACCAGGCGCTGGGCCAGCACGCCGACCAGCGTGGCACGGATCAGGTACGGCGCGATGCCCAGTTCCAGCAGGCGCCCGACGGCGCCGCAGGCATCGTTGGTGTGCAGGGTCGAGAGCACCAGGTGGCCGGTGAGCGCGGCCTGGATCGCCACCTGCGCGGTGTCGGCATCGCGGATCTCGCCGATCATGATGATGTCCGGGTCCTGGCGCAGCAGCGCACGCACACCGTTGGCAAAGCCCAGGTCGATGCCGGGCTGCACCTGCATCTGGTTGAAGGCCGGCTCGAGCTGTTCGATCGGGTCTTCGAGGGTGCACAGGTTGACCTGTGGCGTGGCCAGTTGCTTGAGGGTGGCGTACAGGGTGCTGGTCTTGCCCGAGCCGGTCGGCCCGGTCACCAGGATGATGCCGTGGGGCTGGCGCAGCATCGCCTGCCAGTGCTGCAGCGCCTCGCCGTCCAGGCCCAGCTGGGTGAAGTCCTGGTGCAGCAGGTGCGGGTCGAAGATACGCAGTACCAGTTTCTCGCCGAACGCGGTGGGCAGGGTGGCCAGGCGCAGCTCGACCTCGGCGCCGGCGGCCGAGCGGGCCTTGATGCGGCCATCCTGCGGGCGGCGCTTTTCCGCGACGTTCATGCGCCCCAGGCTCTTGAGCCGGCTGACCACCGCCAGGGTCACTGCCGGCGGGAACTGGTAGGCCGGGTGCAGCAGGCCGTCGATGCGCAGGCGCAGGTGGCCCTGGTCGCGGCGCGGCTCGATGTGGATATCGCTGGCGCGCTGCTCGAAGGCGTACTGCAACAGCCAGTCGACGATGCCGACGATGTGCGTCTCGTTGGCATCGACGTCGCCTGCGCTGTTGCCCAGGTCGAGCAGTGCCTCGAGGCTGGCGCCTTCGGGCCCGGGCACGGCCTGCTGGCTGGCACCACTGACCGAGTGGGCCAGGCGAAACACCGCCTGGCTCAGCTCACGGATCTGCACCGGGCTGGCCAGCACCCGCTGCACCCTGCGTTGCAGCACCTGCCCAAGGTCGCGCTCCCAGCTGCGTACGTAGGGCTGGGCGCTGGCGACGGTCACCGTGTGGGCATCCACCGCGATGGCCAGAATCTGGTGACGCCGCGCGAATGCGGCCGACATCAGCCCGCCGAGGCTGGCTGCCTGCAGTGCCAGGGGGTCGATGCGCACATGGCGCTGGCCGGCCTGGCGGCCCAGCCATTCGCCCAGGGCATCGAGGTCCAGGGTATGGCCGGGGCGTTGCAGGTCGTTCAGGCCGCGTCGGGCGATGCGCTCCAGCGGATGTGTGGGTTCATTGGCAGCCTGCGGCCAGGGGCGGGCACAGGCGGGGCTGATGCGTTGCTGGGCGAGCAGTTCGGCGAGCAGGGTGTCGAGGTCGAGCCAGCGATCGGGCGGCGTGGCAGGCATGGGGCTTCCTTGCGAAGGTCGGGCGGCCAGCCAAGGCTAGCTGCCAGCGGCCCACAGGGCCTGTCGCAAGGGTTGCCGGATTTTTCTGTTCAGCGTACGTGCTGCAACGGCATGCGCGAGGCCGCCAGGGGTTCGACGCTGACCTGGGCGACACAGATCAGGTTGCGCATTTTCTGTGCAATCAGTTCGGCGCGGTGCCAGCTCAGGCCGGCTACGCCGATCTCCAGGTTCAACAGGTCGTCCTGCTGCCGCATCTGTACCTGGTGCGGGGTGAGGAACTGCAGGGCGAACAGGTTGAGCACGCGGCACAGGCTGTCCGGCTCGGCTTCCACCTGCAGGCTGTAGCGCACGCTGCTGTGCGCAGCATTGGCGGCCCAGACATCGCTGCGCAGCGGGGTGACGGGGCTGTCCAGCCGTTCGTGGGCGCTCATGGGAAATCTCCGGTTTCGATGGAGGAATTTTTACATCTTCAACCGGGTATTTTTTCTCTATGATCGAGCGATCTGCGCAATCTGCGCATTGTTTGATTCATTAATGGCGCCTTGAGGGGATAAAACATGCAAAGCCAACTGGACGCCTACGACCGACGTATCCTGGCTCTGCTGCAGGAGGATGCGTCGCTGTCCAGCGCACAGATTGCCGAACGGGTCGGCCTGTCGCAGTCGCCGTGCTGGCGGCGGATCCAGCGGCTCAAGGAAGAAGGGGTGATTCGCGGGCAGGTGACCCTGCTCGATCGCAAGAAGATCGGCCTGAACACGCAGATTTTCGCCGAGGTCAAACTCAACGCCCACGGGCGGACCAACTTCGCCGAATTCACCGAGGCGATCCGCGAGTTTCCCGAGGTGCTGGAATGCTATGTGCTGATGGGCGCAGTGGACTTCCTGCTGCGCATCGTCACCCCGGACATCGAAGCCTACGAACGGTTCTTCTTCGAAAAGCTGTCGATGGTGCCGGGGATCCAGGAGGTCAACTCGATCGTGGCCTTGTCCGAAATCAAGTCCACGACCAGCTTGCCGGTGTAGCCGTCACTTGCGCAGCAGGTGCTTCCAGCCGCGGCTCTGGAACACCGCCATGGCCTGATGCACACGGGCTTCGAGCACGTCGTCGCTGATTGGCAGGCTGGCCAGTTCGTGCAGCTTGTTCAGCTCGCCGAACAGGCGGTCCAGGTCGGGGCTTTCCAGCACCTGGCGGGCATGGTGCAGCCAGGCCAGCAGGCGCTCGATGCGCGGCAGCTGTTCGGCCAGGTCTTCAGGCTGGCGGTGGTACAGCGGCAGTTGCAGCGCGTTGGCTTCGTCCGACAGCAGCACCTTGAGCCAGTTGCCCAGTTGCGCAGCGCCCTGGCGGTCACCACGCTTGTTGCGCTCGACGGTCCAGCCACGGGCCAGCAGCCAGCGCGAGGTGTCCAGCGAGAACTGGCCCCAGCGGGTGTCGAGCAGTTCTTCGGCGAACTGCTCGGGCGCCGCGCGGCGCACGTCTTCGTCGTCGTTGCCGGCCAGCACCAGCGGGCGCCAGTCCTCGAGCAGGGCGTCGAGGCTGGCACGCAGGGCGCTGGTGGTCGGGCGCGGCGCGGCCTGGCCCAGGCTGCCGAGCAGGGCGCGCAGTTCGGCCAGGCTCTGGACCCAGTCCTGCAGCAGGCGCCAGTGTCCGTTGAACAGGTACTGCTCGGCCAGGCGCTGGCTGCTGCCCAGCAGATGCCAGGCCAGTGCCGCGAAGGCATCGTCCAGCGGCATCTCGGCGTTCAGTTCAGCAGGCGGCAGGCTCACGGCGAAGCTCGAGGGGTCGAGCAGGCGGTAGCCGCGTTCGGCCTTGCTGATGTCGCACGGCATCAGCGGCAGGCTGGCGGCCAGCTCGGCGGCCAGCTCCAGCAGTGCGGCCGGATCGCCTTCACGCAGTTCCAGCTCCAGCTCGCAGATGGCTTCCTTCTGCTTGCCGGCCACTACATGGCCCAGGTCCAGCGCAGCCTCGATGACCACCTTGGCCTTGCCACGGCCCCAGGCGATTTCGGCGTATTCGCGGGTGAAGTCGGTGCTGAACAGCGGCTTGATGGTTTTCTTGTCCAGGTCGGCCAGCTCGGCCGGCCATACCTGCTCGTCGAGCTTCTTGAGGTCGAGCTTGGCCTTGGGCAGCTGCCATTCGTGCTCGTTGCGTACCGACAGCCCGGCGGTGCTGTGGCCACGGGCCTTGAGGGTCTGGATCACCACGTCGCCGTCACGGCGCAGGCGCAGGGCCACCTTGGCTGCGGCCAGGTCGCGTTCTGGGGTATCGAAATATTGATTGAGCAGCTCGCGCTGCTGCCAGCCGGACTTGTTGCGCTTCTTCAGCAACGGGTGTTCGCGCAGGGCAGCGAGGGTCTCGCGGCTGACCCGCAGTTTGAGTTCGGTTTCTTTGTTCATTGCTGGCAGGCTCGATGACTGGGTGCGTCTTGGCCGTGCAGTGTACAGGAGTCGGCCGCTGACGGTTTATTCCAGGTGCCCGATAGCCCTATGATGGGCCTCGTACCGAGGAGAATGCGCATGCCTTTGCCGCCGCTCAAAGACCAGTTCGCCGCCCTGATCGCCACGCCGTCGGTCAGTTGCACCCAGCCGAGCCTGGACCAGTCCAACCGCGCGGTGATCGACCTGCTGGCCACCTGGCTGGGTGACCTGGGTTTTGCCTGCGAGCTGCAGGAGGTGACGCCGGGCAAGTTCAACCTGCTGGCCAGCTACGGCAGCGGCCCCGGCGGCCTGGTGCTGGCCGGGCACAGCGACACGGTGCCCTATGACCCGCAGCTGTGGCAGACCGATCCGCTCAAGCTGACCGAGGTTGACGGGCGCTGGGTGGGCCTTGGCAGTTGCGACATGAAGGGCTTCTTCGCCCTGGTGATCGAGGCGGTACGCCCGCTGCTCGAGCAGCCGTTCAGGCAGCCGCTGCTGATCCTGGCTACCTGCGACGAGGAAAGTTCGATGTCCGGCGCCCGCGCCCTGGCCGACGCCGGCCGCCCGCTGGGCCGTGCAGCGGTGATCGGCGAGCCGACCGGGCTGCGCCCGATCCGCCTGCACAAGGGGGTGATGATGGAGCGCATCGATATCCTCGGGCGCAGCGGTCATTCGTCCGACCCGAGCCTGGGCCACAGCGCCTCGGAGGCGATGCATGCGGTGATGGGCGAGCTGATGGGCCTGCGCCGGCAATGGCAGCAGCAGTACAGCAACGCCCAGTTCAGCGTGCCGCAGCCGACCATGAACTTCGGCTGCATCCACGGTGGCGACAACCCCAACCGTATCTGCGGGCAGTGCGCCCTGGAATTCGACCTGCGTCCGTTGCCGGGGATGGACCCGGAAGTGCTGCGTGCGGCGATCCGCAGCAAGCTGGCGCCGCTGGCCGAACAGCACCAGGTGAAGATCGACTACGCGCCGCTGTTTCCCGAGGTGCCGCCGTTCGAGCAGGCCGCCGACGCCGAACTGGTGCGCGTGGCCGAGCGTCTTACCGGGCATACGGCCGAGGCGGTGGCCTTTGGTACCGAGGCGCCTTATCTTCAACGTCTGGGCTGCGAAACCCTGGTGCTGGGCCCCGGCGACATCAGCTGTGCCCACCAGCCGGGCGAGTACCTCGAAATGTCACGCCTGGAGCCTACCGTGCGTCTATTGCGTGAGTTGATCGGGCATTATTGCCTCAACCCGGTAATTGCCCGCTGATTTCAACCGTTTTTACCCAAGGAGAATGCGCGTGACGCCAGACCTGTTGCGACGATAACCCTTCGAGCGCTGTGTGCTTTTCCGTTCTTGTCCTTTTTCCACAGGTTTCTACAGGCTCTGGTTATGCCCGAATACGTCAATTGGCTGCGTCATGCTTCGCCTTACATCAATGCCCACCGCGACTGCACCTTCGTGGTCATGCTGCCCGGTGACGGGGTCGAGCACCCCAACTTCGGCAATATCGTCCACGACCTGGTGCTGCTGCACAGCCTGGGCGTGCGCCTGGTGCTGGTGCACGGTTCGCGCCCGCAGATCGAAAGCCGCCTGGCCGCCCGCGGCCTTAGCGCGCACTACCATCACGGCCTGCGCATCACCGATGCGGCCACCCTGGAATGCGTGATCGACGCGGTCGGCCACCTGCGCATCGCCATCGAGGCGCGCCTGTCGATGGACATGGCCGCGTCGCCGATGCAGGGTTCGCGCCTGCGCGTGGCCGCCGGCAACCTGGTCACGGCGCGCCCCATCGGCGTGCTCGAAGGCGTCGATTATCACCACACCGGCGAAGTGCGCCGGGTCGATCGCAAGGGCATCAATCGCCTGCTCGACGAGCGCTCCATCGTGCTGCTGTCGCCGCTGGGCTATTCGCCCACCGGCGAGATCTTCAACCTGGCCTGCGAAGACGTCGCCACCCGTGCGGCCATCGAGCTGGGGGCCGACAAGCTGCTGCTGTTCGGCGCCGAGCGCGGGCTGATGGATGAGAGCGGCAGGCTGGTGCGTGAGCTGCGCCCGCAGCAGGTGCCGGCGCATCTGCAGCGCCTGGGGTCGGACTATCAGGGCGAGTTGCTGGACGCGGCCGCCGAAGCCTGCCGTGGCGGTGTGGCGCGCAGCCACATCGTCAGCTATGCCGAGGACGGTGCGCTGCTCACCGAGCTGTTCACCCGTGACGGTGGCGGCACGCTGGTGGCCCAGGAACAGTTCGAGAAGGTGCGCGAGGCGGCCATCGAGGATGTCGGCGGCCTGCTGGACCTGATCAGCCCGCTGGAAGAGCAGGGCATCCTGGTGCGGCGTTCGCGCGAGGTGCTGGAGCGCGAGATCGAGCAGTTCAGTGTGGTGGAGCGCGAGGGGATGATCATTGCCTGCGCGGCGCTGTACCCGATCGCCGATTCGGAGGCGGGCGAGTTGGCGTGCCTGGCGGTGAACCCGGAATACCGGCATGGCGGGCGTGGCGACGAGTTGCTGGAGCGCATCGAGACACGGGCGCGGGAGATGGGCTTGAAGACCTTGTTCGTGCTGACGACGCGCACGGCGCACTGGTTCCGCGAACGCGGCTTCGTGCCCAGCGAGGTGGAGCGGCTGCCTGCGGCGCGGGCTTCGCTGTACAACTACCAGCGCAATTCGAAGATCTTCGAGAAGGCGCTTTAAGGGCTTCGCCGGCAAGGCCGGCTCCTACACGGTCACATCGACCCTGTAGGAGCCGGCCTTGCCGGCGAATGGACCTTACACGGTGTGCAGGTACCAGTTGTACTCAAGGTCGGAGATGGAGTGTTCGAACTCCTCCAGCTCGCTTTCTTTGCAGGCCACGAAGATATCGATGTACTTCGGATCGATGTACTTGGCCATGATCTCGCTGTCGTCCAGCTCGCGCAGTGCATCACGCAGGTTGTTCGGCAGGCTCTGCTCGTTCTGCTCGTAGGAGTTGCCCACCATCGCCGGGCCCGGTTCGACCTTGTTGGTCAGACCGTGGTGCACGCCCGCCAGTACGGCTGCCATTAGCAGGTACGGGTTGGCGTCGGCACCGGCCACACGGTGCTCCAGGCGCACGGCGTCCGGCGTGCCGGTCGGTACGCGCAAGGCCACGGTACGGTTGTCCAGGCCCCAGGTCGGGGAGTTGGGCACGTAGAACTGGGCACCAAAACGGCGGTACGAGTTGACGTTCGGGCACAGGAACGCCATCGACGCCGGCAGGGTCTCGAGCACACCGCCGATCGCGTGACGCAATGCGGCGTTCTGCTCGGGATCCTCGCTGGTAAAGATGTTCTTGCCATCCTTGTCCAGCACCGAGATATGCACGTGCAGACCATTGCCCGCCTGGCCAGGGTACGGCTTGGCCATGAAGGTGGTGTCCATCTCATGGTCGTAGGCGATGTTCTTGATCAGACGCTTGAGCAGTACCGCGTAGTCGCAGGCCTTGATCGGGTCGGCCACGTGGTGCAGGTTCACTTCGAACTGCGCCGGGGCACTTTCCTTGACGATGGCATCAGCCGGGATGCCTTGTTCCTTGGCACCTTCCAGAATGTCCTGCAGACAGTCGACGTACTCGTCGAGGTCGTCGATCAGGTACACCTGGGTGGAGATCGGACGCTTGCCCGAGATCGGCGAGCGCGGCGGCTGTGGACGGCCGTTCACGTTCTCCTGGTCGATCAGGTAGAACTCCAGCTCGAACGCGGCGCAGATGGTCAGGCCCAGGTCGTCGAACTTGCTCACCACCTGGCGCAGCACTTCACGCGGGTCGGCGAAGAACGGCTCGCCCTCGAGCTCGTGCATGGTCATCAGCAGCTGCGCGGTAGGGCGCTTCTGCCAGGGCTCGTTGGAGAGGGTGCCGGGGATGGGATAGCAGATACGGTCGGCATCGCCGATGTCCAGGCCCAGGCCGGTGCTTTCGACGGTGGAACCGTTGATGTCCAGGGCGAAGAGGGAGGCCGGCAGGTTGATGCCTTTCTCGTAAACCTTGTGCAGGCTCGTGCGTTCGATGCGCTTGCCACGCACCACACCATTCATATCTGCAATCAGAAGGTCAACGTAGAGAACCTCAGGATGTTCCTTAAGGAACGCGTTCGCTTCGTTAAGCTGAACGGCACGCGGGGGTACCGACATGATGCAACACCTTTGTTGTTAAAAATATCAATCAATGGGGGCTTGCAGGTTCAGTCAACGCGAAAGCCCTGCTGAAGTCAAGCCAGCCCCATCATGCCCTAAAACGGCGCTGAAGCGGCATTTTTGCTGCAAATGAGGGCGTCGACAAGGCCTGCTTTGGTAGCGAGACAGCGACTTTGAGCGGGCCGTATTCTATTTTTTACAGGGGTGTTGTGTAAAAAAATGAACAAGGCTAAGCTCGGTTGCAACCCATAACAGCAATAATACCGGGGGTTACATGTCTCGCCAGCCGACAATCGGCGTCACCGGCCGCACCGCGCGGATCGGTCTGCACGCCCGCCGCACCCACGGCAGATACCGCGTGGCCGTGCGCCGCCACCTGGCCGCAATAATTGACGGCCTGGGCTGCATGCCCGGTATCGCACCCTCTTCTGTAATCGACTGCCACCACTATAGCCGGCCAGGCGGCCCAGCGGGTATTGCCCTGCGCGTTCGCCCCGTGGCAGGTGCTTTGCTTTAGCGTCGTGCGGCATCCAGAATGAGCAGGACGGCCCAGCCTGGGCGTCCTGACGTCAGTCCAGACATTTACCTCCTGAGGTATTTATGAGTAACAACCTCGACCAGCTCACCGATTGGTTGAAAGAGCACAAGATCACCGAAGTCGAGTGTCTGATCAGCGACCTCACCGGTATCACGCGCGGCAAGATCTCCCCCACCAACAAGTTCATTGCCGAAAAGGGCATGCGCCTGCCCGAAAGTGTGCTGTTGCAGACGGTGACCGGCGACTACGTCGACGATGACATCTATTACGAGCTGCTCGATCCGGCCGACATCGACATGATCTGTCGCCCCGACGAGAACGCGGTATTCCTGGTGCCATGGGCCATCGAGCCCACCGCGCAGGTGATCCACGACACCTACGACAAGCAGGGAAACCCGGTCGAGCTGTCGCCGCGCAACGTGCTCAAGAAGGTCTTGAAGCTCTACGCCGACAAAGGCTGGCAGCCGATCGTGGCGCCGGAGATGGAGTTCTACCTGACCAAGCGCTGCGAGGACCCGGACTTCCCGCTGCAGCCGCCCATCGGTCGCTCCGGTCGCCCCGAAACCGGTCGCCAGTCGTTCTCCATCGAGGCCGCCAACGAATTCGACCCGCTGTTCGAGGACGTCTACGACTGGTGCGAACTGCAGCACCTGGACCTGGACACGCTGATCCACGAGGACGGCACCGCGCAGATGGAAATCAACTTCCGTCACGGCAACGCGCTGTCACTGGCCGACCAGATCCTGGTGTTCAAGCGCACCATGCGCGAGGCCGCGCTCAAGCACAACGTCGCCGCCACCTTCATGGCCAAGCCCATGACCGGCGAGCCGGGCAGCGCGATGCACCTGCACCAGAGCATCATCGACGTGAACACCGGCAAGAACATCTTCTCCAACGAAGACGGCAGCATGAGCCAGCTGTTCCTGCACCACGTCGGTGGCCTGCAGAAGTTCATCCCGTCGGTGCTGCCGCTGTTTGCCCCCAACGTCAACTCGTTCCGCCGCTTCCTGCCCGACACCTCGGCGCCGGTGAACGTGGAGTGGGGCGAGGAGAACCGCACCGTGGGCCTGCGCGTGCCGGATGCCGGCCCGCAGAACCGGCGTGTGGAAAACCGCCTGCCCGGCGCCGACGCCAACCCTTACCTGGCGATTGCCGCCAGCCTGTTGTGCGGCTACATCGGCATGGTCGAAGGCATCAACCCCAGCGCGCCGGTCAAGGGTCGCGGTTACGAGCGGCGCAACCTGCGCCTGCCGCTGACCATCGAGGACGCCCTTGAACGCATGGAGAACTGCAGCGCGCTGGAGCCGTACCTGGGCAAGAAATTCATCGCAGGCTACGTCGCCACCAAACGCGCCGAGCATGAAAATTTCAAACGCGTGATCAGCTCCTGGGAACGCGAGTTCCTGCTGTTCGCGGTCTGATAAACCCCGGGGCCGCAGGAGCGCGGCCGTCAGTCATCGGAGAAGCACATGAGCGTCAAGAACCCGCAAACCCGCGAGTGGCAAGACCTGAGTCGTGATCATCACCTGGCGCCGTTCAGCGACTACAAGCAGCTGAAGGAAAAAGGCCCGCGGATCATCACCAAGGCCAAGGGCGTGCACCTGTGGGACAGCGAGGGCAACAAGATCCTCGACGGCATGGCCGGGCTGTGGTGCGTGGCCGTCGGCTACGGCCGTGAAGAACTGGCCGAGGCGGCAGCCAGCCAGATGCGCGAGCTGCCGTACTACAACCTGTTCTTCCAGACCGCCCACCCGCCGGCGCTGGAGCTGGCCCGGGCGATCACCGAGGTGGCCCCTGCGGGCATGAGCCATGTGTTCTTCACCGGCTCCGGCTCCGAAGGCAATGACACCAACCTGCGCATGGTCCGCCATTACTGGGCGCTCAAGGGCAAGCCGCAGAAGCAGGTGATCATCGGTCGGGTCAACGGCTATCACGGCTCCACCGTGGCCGGCGCTGCCCTGGGCGGCATGAGCGGCATGCACGAGCAGGGCGGTACGCTGCCGGGCATCGTGCATATTGCGCAGCCGTACTGGTTCGGCGAAGGCGGCGACATGACCCCGGACGCGTTCGGCGTATGGGCCGCCGAGCAACTGGAGAAGAAGATCCTCGAAGTCGGCGAAGACAACGTGGCCGCCTTTATCGCCGAGCCGATCCAAGGTGCTGGCGGGGTGATCATCCCACCAGAAACCTACTGGCCGAAGATCAAGGAAATCCTCGCCAAGTACGAAATCCTGTTCATTGCCGATGAGGTGATCTGCGGTTTCGGTCGTACCGGCCAGTGGTTCGGTACCGACTACTACGGCCTCAAGCCCGACCTGATGACCATCGCCAAGGGCCTGACTTCGGGCTACATCCCCATGGGCGGCGTGATCGTGCGTGACGAAGTGGCGGCCGTGCTCAGCGAAGGCGGCGACTTCAACCACGGCTTCACCTATAGCGGCCACCCGGTGGCGGCAGCGGTGGCCCTGGAAAACCTGCGGATCCTGCGCGACGAGAAAATCATCGAGCGCGTTCAGGCAGAAACGGCACCGTATTTGCAGAAACGTCTGCGTGAGCTGAACGATCATCCGCTGGTGGGCGAGGTCCGTGGCCTGGGCATGCTCGGCGCGATCGAGCTGGTCAAGGACAAGGCGACCCGCACCCGTTACGAGGGCAAGGGCGTGGGCATGATCTGCCGCCAGTTCTGCTTCGACAACGGGCTGATCATGCGCGCCGTGGGCGACACCATGATCATCGCGCCGCCGCTGGTCATCACCTGCGAGGAGATCGACGAGCTGGTGGAAAAGGCACGCAAATGCCTGGACCTGACGCTCGAAGCGTTGAAGTGAGCAGGTGCTAGGCTCAGCCTTGGGTTGAATGGCGATCTGCGGCGCACTCTGGTTGAAACCGCGCCGTGGATCTTGCCAGACTAGCGACTGTTTCAGTCGCCCAGCGCTTGCGCCGAACGAGTCGGTCGCTGAACAGATGGTTTCTATAAAAAATTCTGGAGCATTACGCATGAAGAAAATGGGCAAGACGCTGTTGGCCGCTACCCTCGCGGGGTTGATGGCCGGTGCTGTTCAGGCGGACGACAAGGTGCTGCACGTCTACAACTGGTCCGACTACATTGCGCCGGACACCATCGCCAAGTTCGAGAAACAGTCGGGCATCAAGGTGGTCTACGATGTGTTCGACAGCAACGAAACCCTGGAAGCCAAGCTGCTGGCCGGCAAGTCGGGCTACGACGTGGTGGTACCGTCCAACAACTTCCTGGCCAAGCAGATCAAGGCCGGTGTGTACCAGGAGCTGGACAAGTCCAAGCTGCCGAACTGGAAGAACCTCGACGAAGACCTGCTCAAGGCCGTGGGCGATGCCAGCGACCAGGGCAACAAGCATGCCTTCCCGTACATGTGGGGCAGCATCGGCATCGGCTACAACCCCGAGAAGGTCAAGGCCGCACTGGGCGTCGACAAGATCGACTCGTGGGACGTGGTGTTCAAGCCGGAAAACATCGCCAAGCTCAAGAGCTGCGGCGTGAGTTTCCTCGACGCACCGACCGAAATGATCCCGGCGGCCCTGCATTACCTGGGCAAGCCGACCAACAGCAAGGACAAGGCAGACCTGAAGGCCGCCGAAGACCTGTTCCTGAGCATTCGCCCATCGGTGGCGTACTTCCATTCCTCCAAGTACATCTCGGACCTGGCCAACGGCAACATCTGCGTGGCCGTGGGTTACTCGGGTGACCTGGAGCAGTCCAAGGCCCGTGCCTACGAAGCGGGCGACAAGGTCAAGCTGGCCTACAGCATTCCGAAAGAAGGCGCCGGCACCTTCTATGACATGGTCGCGATTCCCAAGGACGCCACCAATGTCGAAGCAGCCTACAAGTTCATGGACTTCCTGATGCAGCCGGAAGTCATGGCCGAGATCACCAACGCCGTGCGCTTCCCGAACGGCAACAAGGCAGCCACCGCTCTGGTGGACAAGGACATCTCCGGCGACCCGAGCATCTACCCGTCGGATGAAGTGAAGAAGCACCTGTACGCGATCAGCGACCTGGATGCAGGCACCCTGCGCCTGATCACCCGCAGCTGGACCAAGATCAAATCGGGCAAATAAATCCGGTTTTTCCCGTCAGGCACTGAAAAACAGTGCCTGAACGGGGCTCGAGGGCAAATTCTTTTTGCTCGATGGGTGTATCGAAGGTAAGTTGCGCGCCGGTTTGCCGGTACCGCAGGCGTATCTGCCAAACGACTCGGGCACTTTTGTAGAGGACCTCCCACTTGTCTACTTCACATTTTCGCAAGGCCGTCCTGGCCACAGCGAGCCTGACGCTGGCGATCAGTGTCCAGGCGGCGCCCACGGTGCATATCTACAACTGGTCGGACTACATCGGCCAGACCACCCTTGCGGACTTCGAAAAGGAGACCGGCATCAAGCCGGTGCAGGACGTCTTCGATTCCAACGAAACCCTGGAAGGCAAGCTGCTGGCCGGTCGCACCGGCTATGACGTGGTGGTGCCGTCCAACCATTTCCTCGGCAAGCAGATCAAGGCGGGCGCGTTCCAGAAGCTCGACAAGACGCTGCTGCCCAACTATTCCAATCTCGACCCGGCCCTGATGAAGCGCCTGGAGAAGAACGACCCGGGCAACCAGTACGCGGTCCCCTACCTGTGGGGCACCAATGGCATCGGCTACAACGTCGAGAAGGTCAAGGCCGCGCTGGGAATCGACACCATCGATTCATGGGCCGTGCTGTTCGAGCCGGAAAACATCAAGAAACTCTCCAAGTGCGGCGTGGCGTTCCTCGACTCGGCCGACGAGATGCTGCCGGCGGTGCTCAACTACATGGGCCGCGACCCCAACAGCACCAACCCCAAGGACTACGCCGACGCCGAGAAGAAGCTGCTGGCCATACGGCCCTACGTGACCTACTTCCACTCCTCCAAGTACATCTCGGACCTGGCCAACGGCGACATCTGCGTGGCCGCCGGCTTCTCCGGCGACGTGTTCCAGGCCAAGTCCCGCGCCGAAGAGGCGGGCAAGGGCGTGGAAATCGCCTACGCGATCCCCAAGGAAGGCGGCAACCTCTGGTTCGACATGCTGGCGATTCCCAAGGACGCCAAGAACGTCAAAGAGGCCCACGCCTTCATCAACTATCTGCTCAAGCCTGAGGTCATCGCCCAGGTCAGCGATTACGTCGGTTACGCCAACCCGAACCCCAAGGCTGGCGAACTCATGGACCAGAGCGTGCGAACCGACGCAGCGGTTTACCCACCGCAAGAGGTGCTGGACAAGCTGTACGTCAACTCAGAGTTACCCCCCAAAGTGCAACGTTTGATGACCCGAAGCTGGACCAAGATCAAGTCGGGCAAGTAACTATCCAGGGCCCGTCACGGCAGGGGCGGGCACCAAAATCTTGTTGGGAGTTTCACACATGGCAGTTGCCTCCGGTGCCTATAAGAAAGCCCTAGAAGGCGATCAGCAACCTAAACAGGTGCTGGTCAAGATCGACCGGGTTACAAAGAAGTTCGACGAAACCGTAGCGGTGGACGATGTGTCCCTGGAGATCAAGAAGGGCGAGATCTTCGCGCTGCTCGGTGGCTCCGGCTCGGGCAAGTCCACCTTGCTGCGCATGCTGGCAGGGTTCGAGCGCCCGACCGAAGGGCGGATCTTCCTCGATGGCGTGGACATCACCGATATGCCGCCCTACGAGCGGCCGATCAACATGATGTTCCAGTCCTACGCGCTGTTCCCGCACATGAGCGTGGCCGACAACATCGCCTTCGGCCTCAAGCAGGACCGCATGAGCAAGGACGAGATCGAGGCGCGGGTGGCCGAGATGCTCAAGCTGGTGCACATGACCCAGTACGCCAAGCGCAAGCCGCACCAGCTCTCCGGTGGCCAGCGTCAGCGTGTGGCCCTGGCCCGTTCGCTGGCCAAGCGGCCCAAGCTGCTGCTGCTCGACGAGCCGATGGGCGCGCTGGACAAGAAACTGCGTTCGCAGATGCAGCTGGAACTGGTGGAGATCATCGAGCGCGTGGGCGTGACCTGCGTGATGGTGACCCACGACCAGGAAGAGGCCATGACCATGGCCCAGCGCATCGCGATCATGCACCTGGGCTGGATTGCCCAGATCGGCAGCCCCATCGATATCTACGAAACCCCCACCAGCCGCCTGGTGTGCGAGTTCATCGGCAACGTCAACCTGTTCGAAGGCGAAGTGGTCGAGGACGCCGAGGGCCACGCGCTGATCGCCAGCCCCGAGCTCGAGCGCAAGATCTACGTGGGCCACGGTGTGACCACCTCGGTCGAAGACAAGCGCATCACCTATGCGCTGCGTCCGGAAAAACTGCTGGTGACCACCGAGCAGCCGAGCTTCGAGTTCAACTGGTCCCACGGCAAGGTGCACGACATCGCCTACCTGGGTGGCCATTCGGTGTTCTACGTGGAGCTGCCAGGCGGCAAGATCGTGCAGTCGTTCGTCGCCAACGCCGAGCGCCAGGGCACCCGGCCGACCTGGGATGACCAGGTCTACGTGTGGTGGGAAGACGACAGCGGCGTGGTCCTGCGGTCATGACAGCGCGCAAGCTCAAGCGAGCGTTTCAGCGATTGATACCCGAAGGGCGTCACCTGGTGATCGGGGTGCCGTTCCTGTGGCTGTTCCTGTTCTTCATGCTGCCGTTCTTCATCGTGCTGAAGATCAGCTTTGCCGAAGCCGACGTGGCGATCCCGCCGTACACCGAGATCTTCACCTACCTCGAAGACAAGGTTCAGCTGGTACTCAACCTGGCCAACTATGGCCTGTTGACCGAGGACGAACTGTACATCGCGGCCTACCTGGGCTCGTTGAAGATGGCCCTGATCAGCACGATCCTGTGCCTGGCGATCGGCTACCCGATGGCCTACGCCATCGCCAACGCGCGCAAGGAAATGCAGACCGTGTTGCTGCTGCTGATCATGATGCCGACCTGGACGGCGATCCTGATCCGCGTGTATGCGTGGATGGGCATCCTCAGCAACAACGGGCTGCTCAATGCCTTCCTGATGTGGCTGGGGCTGATCGATCAGCCGCTGCAGATCCTCAACACCAACCTGGCGGTGTATATCGGCGTGGTCTATTCGTACCTGCCGTTCATGATCCTGCCGCTCTACGCCAACCTGGTCAAACACGACCAGAGCCTGCTGGAAGCGGCGTCCGACCTGGGTTCGAGCACCTTCAACAGCTTCTGGAAAATCACCGTGCCGCTGTCCAAGAACGGCATCGTGGCCGGCTGCATGCTGGTGTTCATCCCGGTGGTGGGCGAGTTCGTGATCCCCGAGCTGCTGGGCGGCCCGGAAACCCTGATGATCGGCAAGGTGCTGTGGCAGGAATTCTTCAACAACCGTGACTGGCCGGTGGCTTCCGCCCTGGCGGTGGTGATGCTGGCAATCCTGATCGTGCCCATCCTGCTGTTCAACCGCAGCCAGGCCAAAGAGATGGAGGGCAGGGCATGAAGCGTTTCAGTTTCTCCAAACTGATGTTGGTGGTAGGCCTGCTGTTCATCTACCTGCCCATGCTGATCCTGGTGATCTACTCGTTCAACGCCTCCAAGCTGGTGACGGTGTGGGGGGGCTGGTCGGTGAAGTGGTACGTGGGCCTGCTCGACAACACCCAGCTGATGGGCTCGGTGATGCGCTCGCTGGAGATCGCCTGCTACACCGCGGTGGCCGCGGTGGCGCTGGGTACCCTGGCGGCGTTCGTACTGACCCGCGTGACCCGCTTCAAGGGGCGCACGCTGTTCGGTGGCCTGGTCACCGCACCGCTGGTAATGCCTGAGGTGATCACCGGTCTGTCGCTGTTGCTGCTGTTCGTGGCCATGGCGCAGATGATCGGCTGGCCGCAGGAGCGCGGCATCGTCACCATCTGGATCGCTCACACCACGTTCTGCGCCGCCTATGTGGCGGTGGTGGTGTCGGCCCGCCTGCGCGAGCTGGACCTGTCCATCGAAGAGGCGGCCATGGACCTGGGCGCGCGGCCGTGGAAGGTGTTCTTCCTGATCACCATCCCGATGATCGCGCCGTCGCTGGCGGCGGGCGGCATGATGTCGTTCGCACTGTCGCTGGACGACCTGGTGCTGGCCAGCTTCGTGTCCGGGCCGGGTTCGACCACCTTGCCGATGGAAGTGTTCTCGGCGGTGCGCTTGGGCGTGAAGCCGGAGATCAACGCGGTGGCCAGCCTGATCCTGCTCAGCGTGTCGCTGGTGACCTTCATGGTCTGGTACTTCAGCCGCCGTGCCGAAGAGCGCCGCAAGCGCGCGATCCAGCAAGCCATCGAAGAAAGCGCCGCGGATTCGTGGAAGCAGCCGGACGTGCGCCGCGCCACTGCGGCGCAGGTCTCGGCCTGATCTGAAAAAGCCATCACGGGTCACGCCCGCTCCCACAGGTTTTGCGAACACCGCAGACCCCTGTGGGAGCGGGCGTGACCCGCGATGGGCTGCACAGCAGCCCTAGGGCACCAGCCGCAACGTCCCCTCGGTCTCCCCCGCCAACCCCATCAGCGCCCGCTGATACCTGCCGTCGATATAGTCCTGCGCCTGATCGGCATAGTGCCTGTCGAACACCACGCCGCTCTGCCCGAGCGGGTTGATGCTCAGCGCCGCCCCCGCATCGGCGAAATCGATCACGCGCCGCGTCGATGGCCCGTAGGTCACCGGCCACGGTGCCGGGCCGATTCTGGATGACAGGTTGTTCGGTACCTCATGCGCGCCCGGCGCCGCGAATGGCCCCACGTTGAACAGCAGGTTCAGCGGCTTCTGCGCACCCAGCGGGTGCCCGTGGGTCAACGTGTGCGCCTTGCCCCACTGCCAGTTCGCCGGGTCCTTGCCCAGGGTGGTGCGCAGGTGCTCCAGGGTGTTGTCCCAGGCCAGCTTGACCACCGTTTCGCGGTCACTGTGCGCGTTGCTGCCCTTGCGCGCCCACCACTGCGAATCCACGTCTGCGGCCAGGCGCGGCAGCAAGGTATCCACCATGCGCGTCGACAGCAGCGTCTCGAACCATTCGTCACCGAGCTCGTCATGGGTGGCGGCGCGGGCGAATTCGTACAGCAGCTGGTTGAACAGCGTGGCGCTGGTCGATTCCACCGGGTAGTCGCCGTGCCACGCGGCCAGTTGCTCGACCAGCTCGCGCTCGTGTACGTCGGTGACCACCTGGCGCAGTACCGACAGCAGCGGTGTGAGCAGGTGCGGGCCATAGGCGGTGGCCGTGTCCAGCTGCAATGCCTGGCTGTTGTGCAGGTCCCACTTCACGCCGGGCGAGGCCAGGTTGTTGTTGAGCTGGCGGCCGCGGTCCGGCGGGTTGTAGTAGCCGGGGATGACCATGCCGGTGGGCGACACCGGCTGGAAGTTGGCCGAGACGATGTAGCCCGCGGCGGGGTTCTCCTGCTGCGGGTTGGCGCTGAACGGGTAGAAGCCGAGCTTGTCGGCCTGGGCCGTGCTGCCGTCGAGAATGAACGCCGGGTTCACCCCGTCCGGGCGGATCGGCAACTGCGCTGCCGCCCACCAGCCGATATCGCCCTGTGCGTTGGCCCATATCAGGTTGAGGCCGGGGGCGTGGATCTTGGCGGCGGCCGCACGCATCCTGTCCAGGGTGTTGGCGCGGTTGATGTCGTAGAAGGCTTCCAGGATCGGGTTCTCGGTTTCCAGGAATGCCCACCACATCGCGATCGGCGTGCCGTTTTCATGCCCACTGACGGCGGGGTTGATGATCGGCCCGTGCGGCGAGCGGCGCAGGGTGAGGGTGAGCGGGTCTTCCCCCTTGATCCGGACCTGCTGCTGGGTGGAGGTGAGGTCGTGCCACTGGCCGTGGATCTTCACCTGTTCGGGGTTGTCCGGGTTGACCTGCTCGGCGATCAGGTCGAGGTCGTCGTTCTGGAACATGGTCAGGCTCCAGCCGAACTCGCGGTTGTGTCCCAGCGAGGCGAACGGGTTCAGCGCCTGGTGGTAGCCGTACAGGTGAAAGCCCGGCGCCGACAGTTCGGCCTCGTACCACACCGACGGCACCGAGAAGCGAATATGCGGGTCGCCCGCCAGCAGCGGCTTGCCACTGGCGGTGAGCCTGCCGCTGACGGCCCAGGCGTTGCTGCCCTCGAATTGCGGCAGGCCCGCATCGCCCAGCGCCTGGTGGCTGACCTGGGCGATGCGGCCCAGGCTGCGCCAGTCGGCGGCGGCCAGGTGTGGCGGGGTCTGCACCGCGCCTTCGGGGTCCCAACCCAGGTCGAAGTCGCTGAGGTAGTACTTGCCCAGGTGATCGCGCACGTAGGTCAGCAGCGGCTCGGTACGAAACGCGGCGGCGAAGCTGTAGGCCATGAACCCTGCGATGCTCAGGGTGTCCTCGGCGGTGAACGGGCGCGGTGTGATGCCCAGCACATCGAACTCCACGGGCCTGGGGTGCGAGTCCTGCCAGGCGTTCACGCCCTCCAGGTAGGCTTGCAGGGCCAGCCAGGCCGGGGATTGCCTGTCCTGGCGGGCGACCATGCTGCGCGCCTGCTCGGCAATGCGCAGGCTGCGGAACAGGGTGTCGGTCTCCACCAGCTTGGGGCCCAGTACCTCGGCCAGTTCGCCATTGGCCAGGCGCCGGGTGATTTCCATCTGGAACAGGCGGTCCTGGGCGTGCACGTAGCCCAGTGCGCGGTACAGGTCGGTTTCGTTCTGCGCCTGGATGTGCGGTACGCCGCGCTGGTCGTAGCGCACGCTTACCGGCGCCTGCAGGCCGGCCACGGTGACTTCGCCGGTGCGTTGCGGCAACTTGCTGTGGGCATACCAGTAGCCACCGCCGGCGACGGCGGCGATGAGCACCGCAAGAAGGGTAAGGCTGCGTTTCATCGGGGCTCCTTGTGCGAGGATCGTTCCTTGCCCTGGCCGGTCAGATGTTCGGCACAGGATAGACCCTGCAACTTAACCCATCCCAGGAAGCCACGGTCCGATGAACCTCAGTGAAAAGCAGAAAATGCTCGCCGGCCAGCTCTATCATGCCGGCTGTCCCGAGCTGCAGGCCGAGCAGATCGCCAACAAGCACTGGATGTACCGCTACAACCATTCCCCCGAACTGCTCAACGAGCAGCGTCATGCCCTGCTGGTCGAGCACTTCGCCAAGGTGGGGGCAGGCGCGGTGATCCGGCCGCCGTTTCATTGCGACTACGGCTACAACATCACGCTGGGCGCCAACGTGTTCGTCAACTTCAACTGCGTGATCCTCGACGTGGTGCAGGTGCACATCGGCGATGACTGCCAGATCGGCCCCGGTGTGCAGATCCTCACCGCCGACCATCCGCGCGATCCGGCCATCCGCCGTTCGGGGCTGGAGAGCGGGCGCCCGGTGAACATCGGCAGCAACGTGTGGATCGGTGCCGGTGCGCTGATTCTGCCAGGGGTGAGCATTGGTGATGATGCGATCATCGGCGCGGGCGCAGTGGTGACCCGCGATTTGCCGGCGGGGGCGACAGCGATGGGCAACCCGGCACGGGTACGCTAGCCGGCCCAGGGGCAATAGCAGCCCACCGCCAGGGTGTGGGTGGCGTTCACGCTGCGGCCCTGGGTGAGGGCCAGCAGAATGGGCTCGATGAAGCTGTTGCTCGAATTGCACGTGGCACCCTCGCTGTAGGGGCCGAAGTAGGCGAGCTGGCCGTTGCGGTCCCAGATCGCAACCGCAGGGCTTGCCGGCAGGTGCTCGGCGCCGGGCAGATCGGCCAGTGGCTTGAGCGCGCCGAGGGTGGCGGGCAGTTGGCCGTGGGTACCGGGCTTTTGCACCACGTAGAACTCCACGCCCTGGGCGGCGAAGTGCTCGGTCAGCTCGGCCAGGTGCTGCTGGTTGCCGACGTTGCAGGGGCAGGCCGGGTCCCAGAAGTGCACCAGGCGGACGGGGCCGGGGCCGGCGATGTCTTCTGGCAGGCGCAGAGTGTCGCCGGCGAACAGTGCGGTGTGGTTGTCGAAGGGGCGCAGGTAGCGGCCCTGGAAGCTGTCGTAGGCCCACCACAGGCCGGCGGCGCAGAGGAGCAGGGTGAGGCCGGTGAGCAGGTGGCGGGGCATCGGGGGTACCAATTCTGGAAAGGGGTGTATCTTTTCGCCGGCAAGGCCGGCGCCTACGGGCGAGGGGGCGGCACAGGCAACAAAAAAGTCCCCCAGCTTGCCACGCCGTTCGCAACAGATGAATATCACAGGTCAATCCTTTGCCCCGTTGTTGGTAACTTCCATGCCCGCGTCATTCCAGCCCGACTCCCTGCGTGCCAGCCTGCAACCGCTGGCCGCGCGTCAGCCGTTGTCGACCCAGGCGCAGGCGTACCGGCATTTCTACAGCCTGGACATTCCCGGCGTCGACAGCTGGCTGGGGCGTTTCGACACCGCAGGCTTCGAGCTGGTCGCCCAGGTCTGGCTGCCCGCCGCGCCTGTGGCGACGCTGGTATTGCTGCACGGTTTCTACGACCACATGGGCCTCTACCGCCACGCCATCGAATGGGCCCTGGCCCGGCAGTTCGCGGTCATCGCCTGCGACCTGCCGGGTCATGGGCTGTCCAGTGGCGAGCGCGCCAGCATCGATGACTTTGCGGTGTATCAGGACGTGCTGCAGGCGCTGTTCGAGCAGGGCCAGGCGCTGAACCTGCCGCAACCCTGGCACCTGTGTGGGCAGAGCACCGGCGGCGCCATCCTGGTCGACCACCTGCTGCACCACGGCGCGCACAGCCCGGCCCAGGGCCAGGTGATCCTGCTGGCGCCGCTGGTACGCCCGCGTGCGTGGCGCTGGTCGAAATTCAGCTATCAGGTGCTGCGCCACTTCGTCACCGGCATCGAGCGGCGCTTCAGCGAGAACAGCAACGACCCGACCTTTTTGCCGTTCCTGCAGGCCGACCCGCTGCAGCCGCGGCGCCTGCCCACCGCCTGGGTCGGGGCGCTGATGGCGTGGGTCAAACGTATCGAGTTGGCGCCATGCAGCCCGCGCCAGCCGCTGATCGTGCAGGGGCAGGCCGACATGACCGTGGACTGGCCGTACAACCTTGAGGTGCTCAAGGCCAAGTTCGCCGAACCGCAGATTCTGCTGATGCCCGAAGCCCGCCACCACCTGGTCAACGAACTGCCGGCAATACGCCGAGACTACTTTGCCTTCATCGGCCAGCGCCTGGGCTGATCACTGCAGGTCCGAGGTGCTCTGACCGACCGCCAGGCCAGCCCGGATTGCGGCCAGGGCGGCGGCATAGTACGCCTTGCCTTCGGGCGATTCGGCAAAGCTTGCAAAGGCATCGAGTTCGGCATCCGACAGCCCGCGATACACATACAGCAGGGTGTTGTTCAGGTCGGCCTCGATCTGCTGCATCAGGCGCTGGCGCTGCCCGTCGAGCAGGCCCTGGGCCTGGCTGCCACCGAGCAGGCCGGGGATCATCTGGCTCAGGCTGTCGGCCGCCACCCCGGCAATCGCCAGGCTGACCTCGGCACCGGCCTCGCGGGCCGGCAGGGCCTGGGCCAGGTGGCCGATGATCAGCAGGCGGCTGTCGCTGGCCTCGATCTTGGGCAGGCCCTTGGCATTCTTGGCCAACTGGTCACGGCGGGTGGCCAGCAGCTCGGCCGCCACGATCTTGCGCCCCAGGGGGGATTGAAAAAACGCCAGCGCAGGCTTGGGGTCGCTGAGGTTGGCGCGCAACTGGGCTTCGGCGCGGCGGTCGACGGCGGTGGGTTCGAAACGCTGGTTGCTGTTGTTCACCAGGGCCTGGAAGACTGCAGGCGGCAGGCTGTTGCGATAGCGCTGCTGGGCGGCATCGAGGGCATCGGTGAAGTGGGCGCGCTGCTCCGGCCACCCGGCAACCTTGTACAGTTGGTCGTGGGTATCTGCCAGGACAGGCGTGGTGCAGATCATCAACAGCAGAAAAAACAAACGGCGCATTCAGGACTCCTGTCGGCAGGCCGCTATTGTCCGTGGCCCGGCGGGGCTTTGTCGAGACGCCAATGCACACTCTCGGCCAAGTGGCGCTGTCGGTTTTGCTGGCGGCTCGATACTATGCGCGGCATGCAGATATCCCTTGATCACCCCTTGCTGTCGCGCATCGTCGACGACCTGGCCACCCGTGGCTGGTCGCAGCACGACCTGTTCCTGCCGGCCCCGCTGACGCGGGCACTGGCGGCCGAGTGCCGCCGCCGCGCCGCCGAAGGTGAACTGGCCCCTGCGGGGGTCGGGCGAGGGCCCGCGCAGGAAGTACGCGAAGGTATTCGCAACGACCATATCCAGTGGCTCGAACCCGGTGACTCGGACGCCTGCGACCAGTACCTGGGGTTGATGGACGGCCTGCGCGAAGCGATGAACCGCGGCCTGTTCCTGGGCCTGGAAGACTTCGAGTGCCACTTCGCCCTGTACCCGCCCGGCGGCTTCTACCGCAAGCACCTGGACCGCTTTCGCGACGACGACCGGCGCATGGTCTCGGCGGTGATCTACCTCAACGAAGACTGGCTGCCCGAACATGGCGGGCAGTTGCGCATGACCCTCAAGGACAATGTGGAACACGATGTGCAGCCGACCGGCGGTTGCCTGGTGGTGTTCCTCTCCGGCGAGATCCCCCACGAAGTGCTGCCGGCCAACCGCGAGCGGTTGTCGCTCACCGGCTGGTTCCGTCGGCGCGGCAACGAGCCCTTCTAGCATGCACAAGGTTCTGGTCAGCGCCTGCCTGCTGGGGCAGCTGGTGCGCTATGACGGTCGCGCCAGCGGGCATCCGGATGTGCTCCAGGGCTGGCAGCGGGAGGGTCGCGTGGTGCCGTTGTGCCCCGAGGTCGCCGGCGGTCTGCCGACCCCGCGGCCACCTGCGGAAATTCCCGGTGGGCAGGGCAGTGCGGTGCTGGAAGGCCAGGCCCGGGTGGTGACGGTAGCCGGCGAGGACGTGACCGCGCCGTTCGTGCAGGGCGCGCACCTGGCGCTGGCACTGGTGCAGCGCCACGCCATAAGGGTGGCCGTGCTCAAGTCGGGCAGCCCGTCCTGTGGCAACCGGCTGACCTATGACGGTACGTTCAGCGGCACCAGGGTGGAAGGTGAGGGCGTGACCACGGCGCTGTTGCGCCGGGCCGGGGTGCAGGTGTTCAGCGAACTGGAGCTGGACGCGGCCGTGCAGGCCCTGGGGGCCCTCGACGCTTAAGGTGCGTCGGTGTCCACGGCAGCATCCGCCGCTTCGGTGTGGGTCTGGGCCTGGGGCTCGACAGCGGGCCGCGCCGCCTGCTGCGCCAGCTCGGTCATGCGCCCGTTGTCCTTGATGCGCTGCAGGGCGGCGTTCAAGGCTTTCTCGAAGGCCGGGTTGTCCTTCTGGAAGGGCATCACATAGCGTTTGTCGTCGTCACCGTCGGTATAGGGTTCGCTGACACCCAGGCGCTGCTTGAGCTCGGGGCTGGCGGTGATCTGGTCCAGGGCGATGTCGTAACGGCCGCTTTCCACACCGTCCAGCAACTCGTCATGGTCGACGGGCACGAACTCCACCCCTACATCCAACTCCTTGGCCAACGCCTGGCCCAACCCGATCTCGAAGCCGGTCCACTGGCCTTGCTTGCGGATATTGGTCGAGGAATCGGCGCTGATCGCGATACGCAGTTCATTTCGATCGTTGACCTCGTCGATCAGCTCGGCATGGGCCAACGGGGTCAGCAGGGCCGTGAGCAGTACCCCAATAGTCAAACGCATCTAAGCCCCTTTCCTGGTCTTTGGCAGTGAGTCCGGTCGCCGCGACTTTTTGTGTGTGTCGCGGTCGAACAGTGTCTAGGACCGCACTTGGCCGAGGATGTTAGATGCCAGGGAAGATTTTTCCGTGGCGTTTTTAAAGCTTGCCTTGGCGCAATTGATCTATCGTAATGAACCGTTGCCCTGGTATTCAGGGGTAAGGGTTACCGAAGTAAATCACAGGAGAAGTGAATGAAAAGCCTATTTTCGCGTGCTGCCGTCGCTGGTTTGTTGATGGGCGTGTCCGCGCTGGCCGCCGCCGAAGGCCTGGTGAGCCAGGCACCACCCAAGGATGCCAAGGTATTCATCGTTTCCCCGGCCGATGGCGCCACCGTCGACAAGACCTTCACCGTCAAGTTTGGCATCGAAGGCATGGAACTCAAGCCGGCCGGCGACGCCACCCCGCATAGCGGCCATCATCACCTGCTGGTGGACGTCGACAAGGCGCCGGCTGCCGACCAGGTGCTGCCCACCAGCCTGATGCCGGAAAACGGCCAGCCGCTGCCCGCCGGCCCGCAGGTACTGCACTTTGGCAAGGCGCAGACCGAAACCCAGCTGACCCTGGCCCCTGGCAAGCACACCCTGCAACTGGTGCTGGGCGACAAGTTCCACGTGCCGTTCAAGCCAAGCGTGGAATCGAAGAAGATCACCGTGACCGTGAAGTAAATCGCGGGCATGAAAAAAGGCGACCCGAGGGTCGCCTTTTTCATTTGGATCGGCGTTGCCGGCGAAGCGTTTAGAACAGCACGCGCGAACGGATGGTGCCGTTGATGTGCTGCAGCTTCTCTTGCGCCAGGTCCGAGTACTCGGCATCGACGTCGATCACCACGTAGCCGACCTTCTCGTTGGTCTGCAGGAACTGACCGGAGATGTTGATCGAGTTTTCCGCGAACACCTTGTTGATCTCGCTGAGCACGCCCGGAATGTTCTGGTGGATGTGCAGCAGGCGGTGCTTGCCCGGGTGCGCCGGCAGGGCCACTTCAGGGAAGTTGACCGACGACACGGAGGTACCGTTGTCGCTGTACTTGACCAGCTTCTCGGCCACTTCCAGGCCGATGTTGGCCTGGGCCTCGGCGGTGGAACCACCGATGTGCGGGGTCAGGATCACGTTGTCCAGGCCACGCAGCGGGCTTTCGAACTGCTCGTCGTTGGAGCGCGGCTCTACCGGGAACACGTCGATGGCGGCGCCGATCAGGTGCTTGTCCTTGATCGCAGCGGCCAGGTGGTCCAGTTCGACCACGGTGCCACGGGCGGCGTTGATCAGGATCGCGCCCTTTTTCATCGCGCGGATTTCCTTCTCGCCGATCATCCACTGGGTGGATGGCAGCTCAGGAACGTGCAGCGAGACGATGTCGGCCAGGCCCAGCAGCTCGTGCAGGCTGGCGACCTGGGTCGCGTTGCCCAGCGGCAGCTTGGTCAGCGGGTCGAAGAAGAACACCTGCATGCCCAGGCTTTCGGCCAGTACCGACAGCTGGGTGCCGATCGAGCCGTAGCCGACGATGCCCAGCTTCTTGCCACGGATCTCGAAGGAGTTGGCCGCGCTCTTGATCCAGCCGCCACGGTGGCAGGAAGCGTTCTTCTCGGGGATGCCGCGCAGCAGCAGGATCGCTTCGGCCAGTACCAGCTCGGCAACCGAACGGGTGTTGGAGTAAGGCGCGTTGAACACGGCGATGCCGCGCTCGCGAGCGGCGTCCAGGTCGACCTGGTTGGTGCCGATGCAGAAACAGCCGACAGCGACCAGTTTCTTGGCGCAGTCGAAGACCTCTTCGGTCAGCTGGGTGCGAGAGCGAATGCCGATGAAGTGGGCATCGGCGATCTTTTCCTTCAGTTGCGCGTCCGGCAGGGAGCCGGTGAGGTATTCGATGTTGCTGTACCCGGCGGCCTTGAGGACGTCCACGGCGGATTGGTGGACGCCTTCGAGGAGAAGGAACTTGATCTTGCTCTTATCGAGAGAAGTCTTGCTCATCTGCGTAAACCTGTGTCCCGGAGAAAAATGGCAGGGAAAGAAGCGCTCGCAGCATCGGCTTTCGGCACGATCTGCGGGGGTGCGTATGCTAGCATAGGCACCCCTGTTTACGCCCATCCCTGGCACGTGAAACGTGCTCAGGGTGACCATGAATTGTTCGAGAGTTCTGTAGATGACCGATCGTGCGCTGTTGGATGAGCTGATGACCCTGGTTGAGCCTGGAAAGGTCCTGACCGACGCTGCTTCACTTGATGCGTACGGCAAGGACTGGACCAAGCATTTTGCTCCAGCCCCCCTGGCCATCGTGTTCCCCAAGAGCACCGAACAGGTTCAGGCCATCGTGCGCTGGGCCAACCAGCGCCAGGTCGCCCTGGTGCCGTCGGGCGGGCGCACCGGCCTGTCGGCTGCCGCAGTAGCCGCCAATGGCGAAGTGGTGGTGGCGTTCGACTACATGAACCAGATTCTCGACTTCAACGAATTCGACCGCAGCGTGGTGTGCCAGCCTGGCGTGATCACCGAGCAGCTGCAGAATTTTGCCGAGGACAAGGGCCTGTACTACCCGGTCGACTTCGCGTCGGCAGGTTCCAGCCAGATTGGCGGCAATATCGGCACCAATGCCGGCGGTATCAAGGTGATTCGCTACGGCATGACCCGCAACTGGGTAGCTGGCCTCAAGGTCGTGACCGGCAAGGGCGACCTGCTCGAGCTGAACAAGGACCTGATCAAGAACGCCACCGGCTACGACCTGCGCCAGCTGTTCATCGGCGCCGAAGGTACCCTGGGCTTCGTGGTCGAGGCCACCATGCGCCTGGACCGGGCACCCAACAACCTCACCGCGATGGTGCTGGGCACGCCTGATTTCGACTCCATCATGCCGGTGCTGCACGCCTTCCGTGGCAAGCTCGACCTGACCGCCTTCGAATTTCTTTCCGACAAGGCCCTGGCCAAGGTGCTGGGCCGCGGTGACGTGCCTGCGCCGTTCGAGACCGATTGCCCGTTCTACGCGCTGCTGGAATTCGAAGCCAGCACCGAGGAAGTGGCCAACGAAGCCCTGGCCACCTTCGAGCACTGCGTCGAGCAGGGCTGGGTACTGGACGGCGTGATGAGCCAGAGCCAGCAGCAACTGCAGAACCTGTGGAAGCTGCGCGAGTACATCTCCGAGACCATCTCGCACTGGACCCCGTACAAGAACGACATTTCGGTAACCGTGTCGAAGGTGCCGGCGTTCCTCAAGGATATCGACGCGATCGTCGCCGAACGCTACCCCGACTTCGAGGTGGTGTGGTACGGCCACATCGGCGACGGCAACCTGCACCTGAACATCCTCAAGCCCGACGACATGAGCAAGGACGAGTTCTTCTCCCGTTGCGCGGTGGTCAACAAGCAGGTGTTCGAGACGGTAGAGAAGTACAACGGCTCGATTTCGGCCGAACACGGCGTGGGCATGACCAAGCGTGACTACCTGACCTACAGCCGTTCGCCGGTCGAGATCGAGTACATGAAGGCAGTGAAGGCGGTGTTCGACCCCAACGGGATCATGAACCCGGGCAAGATCTTCGCCGTCGAGTGAACCCAGCAGCGCCAATAACATCGTTCCAGGAGTCGGCAATGAACTATCAGCACCAGTATGTAGACGGCACGCGTACTCATCTGCCGGTGGGCAAGGTGGTGTGCATCGGTCGCAACTACGCCGAGCACGCCAAAGAGCTGGACAACCCGATTCCGACCGAGCCGCTGCTGTTCATCAAGCCGGGCAGTTGCGTGGTATCGCTGGAAGGCGGGTTCAAGATCCCGGCCGAGCGTGGCTCGGTGCACTACGAGGCGGAAATCGCGGTGCTGCTGGGCAAGTCGCTGTCGCCGGCGCCTACCGAAGAAGAAGTGCTCGACGCCATCTCCGGCTTCGCCCCGGCACTGGACCTGACCCTGCGTGACCTGCAGGCGCAGCTCAAGGAAAAGGGCCTGCCCTGGGAGCGCGCCAAGTGCTTCGACGGCGCCTGCGTGCTGACGCCCTTCGTGGTTGGCAGCACATTCGAGGACCTGGCCGATATCGGCATTCGCCTGAGCATCAACGGCGAGGTGCGCCAGGACGGCAACAGCGCGCTGATGCTCAACCCGATCGTGCCGATGATCCAGCACATGGCCTCGCAGTTCGCGCTGCAGGCGGGTGACGTGGTCCTCACCGGTACGCCGGCCGGCGTCGGGCCGCTGAGCGCTGGCGATGAGCTGGTGCTGGAACTGCCCGGTGTGAGCCGTTTCGAGGGCAGCGTTCGCTGACCTGTCCCGGGTGGCAGTCGATAGCCGACTGCCACCTTTTCCCCGGCCTTTGATCGGGCGTTGCCGTTTTTTTCACAAATGATCCGGATAATCCCCGCGAATCAACCTTGTGAACGTGCCTGCGTGTTGCGTGCCAGGCTAAAAAAACAACGGGAATACCTGATGGCCACACCTTATCCTTCCAGCGGTTCGCTCCCTCCTGTGCGCAAGCGTCGTCTCCTGTTGCGCTGGTCTACCTGGCTGGTGACGGCTGCGGTGATCGGCTATGGCGTGGCCATCGCCATGCACTGGGACGACCGTGGCCTGCTGTGGCTGCAGGAGCGTTTCGAGTCGGTGAGCGAACAGCAGGCCAGTATCTGGCTGCCGGGCTATACGGTCGATATCGACGCCAAGGTGCTGCCGGGCATGGAGGACGATGAGGCCTCCGACCTGGCCTACGACCCCCAGCGCAAGACCCTGTTCGCCGTCATGGGCAAGAACCCGTTCCTGGTCGAGCTGACCCTGGACGGCGATGTGCTGCGCAAGCTGCCACTTAACGGCTGGAGCAACCCCGAGGGGGTTGCGGTGCTGGCGGACGGGCGGTTGGCCATTGTCGACGAGCGTGATCACACCATGACCATCGTCAGCCTGGACGACAGCACCCAGGCACTGAACATCAAGGATTTCACGCAGTACGACCTGGGCCCTTCGGCCAATCAGAACAAGGCCTTCGAGGCGATTGCCTGGGACCCGCGCAACCAGCGCCTCGTGCTGGGCGAGGAGCGTCCACCGCGGCTGTTCACCTGGCGCACCGACGGCCGTTCGCCGCTGACCGGCGACAAGCAGCCGCTGCCCAGTGACGAGCTGGACCTGCGCAACCTCTCGGCGCTGGGGGTCGACCCGCGTACCGGGCACATGCTGGTGCTGTCGGCCGACTCGAACATGCTGCTGGAGCTGGACGAGCGGGGCGAGCAGGTCAGCTTCATGACCCTGCTCGGCGGTTTCAACGGCCTGAAAAAGCGCATCCCTCGCGCCGAGGGCGTGGCCATGGACGACCAGGGCACCCTGTACATCGTCAGTGAGCCGAACCTGTTCTACCGCTTTCGCAAGCAGTGACTCCCGCATAGTGGCATTAAGCTTCGATTCAGTTGGCTATGGTTAGATGACGCCCGAACCCTGCCGAGTCTTCCCGAATGCGTCGTTACCTGCCCCTGGTCTTTCTTGTTTTCAGTCTGCTGGCCCTTGCCGCCCTGGGCGTGGCGGGGCAGCAGCACCGCGTGTTCGAGCGTGCCTGGTTCGACCTCAAGGCCTGGTGGCAGCCGGCCGAGCAGGGCATGGGGCTGAGCCGCTACCAGGTGGTGGTCGAGGCACGTCCGGTCGAGGGGCTGCAGGCGGATATTTCGGCGCTGACCTTCGACCCGGACCGCAACAGCCTGTACACGGTCACCAACAAGAACCCCGAGCTGATCGAGCTGTCGCTGGAGGGGCGCATCGTGCGGCGCATCCCCCTGACCGGTTTCGGCGACCCCGAGGCGGTGGAGTATGTGGGGCCGGGCAGTTTCGTGATCACGGACGAGCGCGAGCAGCGCCTGATCCGGGTGCATGTGGCGCCCGATACCGCGTTCCTGGATGCCAAGGATGCCGAGCAGCTTACCCTGGGCATCGGCCTGAACGGCAACAAGGGTTTCGAGGGGCTGGCCTACGACTCGGGCGGCAAGCGCCTGTTCGTGGCCAAGGAGCGCGACCCGATGCTGATCTACGAGGTGCACGGGTTTCCCCATGACAATCCGGAGCAGCCCTATGCGGTGCACGTGGTGCAGGACCGCAAGCGTGATTCGCGGTTGTTCGTGAGAGACCTGTCGAGCTTGCAGTTCGACGAGCGCAGCGGGCATCTGCTGGCCCTGTCGGACGAATCGCAACTGGTGCTGGAGCTGGACGTGAAGGGCAAGCCGATCAGCAGCCTGTCGCTGCGCAAGGGGTCTGCCGGGTTGAAGGCGAGCGTGCCGCAGGCCGAGGGGATTGCGCTGGACGATGCCGGGACGCTGTATGTGGTGAGCGAGCCGAACCTGTTCTACGTATTCAGGAAGACCGAGTAGGCTGTATCGCGGGTCAAGCCCGCTCCCACAAGATCACACCGAACCTGTGGGAGCGGGCTTGGCCCGCGATGAGGCCGCCCCGCAAGCTTACCTGGTCAGGGTCTTCACGCCGTCCGCGGTCCCCAGCAGCAGCAGGTCCGCCGGGCGCGCCGCGAACAGGCCGTTGGTCACCACGCCCACGATCGCGTTGATCTGGGTTTCCAGCTCCACCGGGTTGGTGATCTGCAGGTTGAACACGTCCAGGATGATGTTGCCGTTGTCGGTCACCACGCCTTCGCGGTACACCGGGTCGCCGCCCAGTTTCACCAGCTGACGTGCCACATGGCTGCGCGCCATCGGGATCACCTCGACCGGCAGCGGGAAGGCGCCCAGTACCGGCACCAGCTTGCTCGCGTCGGCAATGCAGATGAAGGTCTTGGCCACGGCCGCGACGATCTTCTCGCGGGTCAGGGCTGCGCCACCGCCCTTGATCAGGTTCAGGCGCTCGTCGCTCTCGTCGGCACCGTCCACATAGAACTCCAGGTCGCTGACCGTGTTCAGCTCGTACACCGGAATGCCGTGGCCCTTCAGGCGTGCAGCCGTGGCCTCGGAGCTGGCGACCGCACCATCGAACGCACCCTTGTGCAGCGCCAGGGCGTCGATGAAGCAGTTGGCGGTCGAACCGGTGCCGACGCCGACGATGCTCTTGTCATCGAGCTTGGGCAGAATGAAATCGACAGCGGCCTGGGCGACAGCCTGTTTGAGTTGGTCCTGGGTCATGCGGGCTCCGGAGCGGGCAGGGGTATCGTGAGGGCGCGTAGTATAGCGGCTAAAACCACAGACTGGCTGTGGTCGCCCGACCGGGCGCTGCGGTAGACTCCGAGGCCCCGCCCAGCTGCCCAGTGATGCGTTCCCGATGCTCGAACAGTACGTCAAGAAGATCCTCACCTCGCGCGTCTATGACGTCGCCGTCGAAACCCCGCTGCAACCGGCCGGCCAGCTCAGCAAGCGCCTGGGCAACCACGTGCTGCTCAAGCGCGAAGACCTGCAGCCGGTGTTCTCGTTCAAGATCCGCGGCGCCTACAACAAGCTGGCGCAGTTGAGCGCCGAGGAACTGGCGCGGGGCGTGGTCACCGCCTCGGCCGGCAACCATGCCCAGGGCCTGGCGCTGGCCGCCCGTGAACTGGGGATCAAGGCCACCATCGTGATGCCCAAGACCACCCCCGAGATCAAGGTCGAAGGCGTGCGCTCGCGGGGCGCCAAGGTGGTGCTGCATGGCGATTCGTTCCCCGAGGCGCTGGCCTACTCGCTCAAGCTGGTGGACGAAAAGGGCTTCGTCTATATCCACCCCTATGACGACCCGCACACCATCGCCGGGCAGGGCACCGTGGCCATGGAGATCCTGCGCCAGCACCCCGGGCCGCTGGACGCGATCTTCGTGCCGGTGGGCGGCGGCGGCCTGATCGCCGGCATTGCCGCCTACGTCAAATACCTGCGCCCCGAGATCAAGGTGATCGGTGTCGAGCCGGACGACTCCAACTGCCTGCAGGCCGCCATGGCCGCCGGCGAGCGCGTGGTGCTGCCGCAGGTGGGCCTGTTCGCCGATGGCGTGGCGGTGGCGCAGATCGGCCAGCACACCTTCGACATCTGCAAGGATCATGTGGACGAGGTGATCACCGTCAGCACCGACGAGATCTGCGCGGCCATCAAGGACATCTACGACGATACCCGCTCGATCACCGAACCTGCCGGCGCGCTGGGCGTTGCCGGCATCAAGAAGTACGTTGAGCTGCGAGGTGTGACCGGGCAGACCCTGGTGGCCATCGACTCCGGTGCCAACGTGAACTTCGACCGCCTGCGCCATGTGGCCGAGCGCGCCGAACTGGGCGAGGGCCGCGAGGCGATCATCGCAGTGACCATCCCCGAACAGCCGGGCAGCTTCAAGGCGTTCTGCGAGGCCATCGGCAAGCGCCAGATCACCGAATTCAACTACCGCTACCACGCCGACGGCGAGGCGCACATCTTTGTCGGGGTGCAGACCCACCCCGACACCGACCCGCGCAGTGCCCTGCTGCACAGCCTGACCGCGCAGGGTTTCCCGGTGCTGGACCTGACCGACAACGAGCTGGCCAAGCTGCACATCCGCCACATGGTGGGCGGGCACGCTGCGCGGGTCAGCGACGAGCTGGTGCTGCGCTTCGAGTTCCCGGAGCGGCCGGGGGCGCTGTTCAACTTCCTCAACAAGCTGGGTGGGCGCTGGAACATCTCGATGTTCCACTACCGCAACCATGGCGCGGCCGATGGTCGCGTGGTCGCCGGGCTGCAGGTGCCGGATGATGAGCGCCACCTGGTGCCGGCGGCACTGGCCAAGATCGGCTACCCGTACTGGGATGAAACCGACAACCCGGCGTACCGGCTGTTTCTGGGCTGAACGGCTACGCTGTTGGGCAACGCCTGAGGAATAAGAAGACATGGAATTGCTGACAAGCCTGAAAATCGCCCACGTACTGGCCACGGTCGTGCTGCTGGGCAGTGCCCTGGGCCTGGCGCTGTGGGTCTGGCTGGCACGACGCAAGGGTGACGTGACTGCGCACACGCGCCTGTTGCAGCGGCCTTTGCTGTTCGTATGGTTGCTGATGGGCGTATGCCTGGTGAGCATGCCGTTCAGTGGCTGGTGGCTGGTGCACCTGATCGGCTGGCCATTGGGGCAGACCTGGGTGCTGGGCTCCAGCCTGATCTATACGGTGGGGGCGTTCTGCTGGTTCTGGCTGAGTGTGCGCCTTAACCGGCTGCGCACGGCGCCGGGCGCAGGCAACCCGAAGGTGACGCTGGGCCTGGCGGTGTTCTGCGCCGTGTGCTTCATCGCGATTGCCGGGCTGATGGGTGCAAAACCCGTCTGACGCCTTCGCCGGCCAGGCCGGCTCCTACACCCGTTGCGCTGTAGGAGCCGGCGTTGCCGGCGAATGGTCACACCTCAATCGCGCAGGCTGATCACCGGCCAGCCGCGTTTCTCGGCTTCGGCACGCAGGGTAGGGTCCGGGTTCACCGCCACCGGGTTGGCCACCTGCTCCAGCAGCGGCAGGTCGTTGATCGAGTCGCTATAGAAGTAGCTGTCGTCCAGGTTCAAGCCATTCTCTTCGAGCCAGCGGTTCAGGCGCGTCACCTTGCCTTCACGGAAGCACGGCACGTCGATGCTGCGCCCGCTGTAGCGACCGTCGACCATCTCGCACTCGGTGGCCAGCAAGGTCTCAACGCCCAGGCGCTGGGCAATCGGGCCGGTGATGAAGCGGTTGGTGGCGGTGATGATCACCAGCTTGTCGCCTGCGTCACGGTGCTTTTGCAGCAGCGCCAGGGCCTGGGGCAGGATGATCGGCTCGACGCAGTCGCGCATGAAGTCGCGGTGCCATTCGTCGAGTTGCGCCATTTCGGTCCGGGCCAGGATCTCCAGGGTGAATTCAAGGTAGGCGCCCTGGTCCAGCTTGCCGGCCAGGTAGTCCTGGTAGAACGCATCGTTGCGGTTCTTGTAGGCGATGGGGTCGAGAATCCCGCGTTCGCACAGGTAATCGCCCCAGGCGTGGTCGCTGTCGCCACCCAGAAGCGTGTTGTCCAGATCGAATAAAGCCAGGCGCATCGAAGTCACTCGCATAACATCTGAAAAGGCCCACAGAATACGGACTTTTATCTGCTATGCACATAAGGTGGAGCGGCGCGTTGCTGGCGTTGCAAGCTTTGTGGAACAATGCGGCGACATGCGTTTGCGAGGTTGCTGCCGTGATCGACCCCGATGGTTTTCGCCCCAATGTCGGGATCATTCTGACCAATGATCTCGGGCAGGTGCTATGGGCTCGACGGATCAACCAGGATGCCTGGCAGTTTCCACAAGGCGGGATCAACCCCGAGGAAACGCCGGAAGACGCCCTGTACCGCGAGCTGAATGAAGAAGTGGGCCTGGAGCGGCAGGATGTTGAAATTCTTGCCTGCACCCGTGGCTGGTTGCGTTATCGTTTACCCCAACGTCTGGTGCGTACCCACAGCCAACCGCTGTGCATCGGCCAGAAACAGAAATGGTTCCTCCTGCGCCTGGTGTCCAACGAGCAGCGGGTGCGGATGGATTTGACCGGTAAACCGGAATTCGATGGGTGGCGCTGGGTCAGCTATTGGTATCCGTTGGGCCAGGTGGTGACATTCAAGCGCGAGGTTTACCGCCGCGCTCTCAAAGAGCTTGCCCCGCGCCTGCTGGCGCGCGACTGACGACGGAGTTCGACCCCGAGCCATGCTCAATACGCTGCGCAAGATCGTCCAGGAAGTTAACTCCGCCAAGGATCTCAAGACGGCGTTGGGGATCATTGTGTTACGCGTCAAAGAAGCCATGGGCAGCCAGGTGTGTTCCGTCTACCTGCTCGACCCGGAGAGCAACCGCTTCGTGCTGATGGCCACCGAGGGCCTGAACAAGCGCTCCATCGGCAAGGTCAGCATGGCCCCCAACGAAGGCCTGGTGGGCCTGGTGGGTACCCGCGAAGAACCGCTGAACCTGGAAAACGCCGCCGATCACCCGCGTTATCGCTACTTTGCCGAAACCGGCGAAGAGCGCTTTGCCTCCTTCCTCGGTGCACCCATCATCCACCACCGCCGCGTGGTGGGCGTGCTGGTCATCCAGCAGAAGGAACGTCGCCAGTTCGACGAGGGCGAAGAAGCCTTTCTGGTCACCATGAGTGCGCAACTGGCCGGGGTTATCGCCCATGCCGAGGCCACCGGCTCGATTCGCGGCCTGGGGCGCCAGGGCAAGGGTATCCAGGAAGCCAAGTTCGTCGGCGTGCCGGGCTCGCCTGGCGCGGCGGTGGGTACGGCGGTGGTGATGCTGCCGCCGGCCGACCTGGACGTGGTGCCGGACAAGACCGTCACCGACATCGACGCCGAACTCAAACTGTTCAACAACGCCCTCGAAGGCGTGCGCAGCGACATGCGCAACCTCTCGGCCAAGCTCGCCACCCAGCTGCGCCCCGAAGAGCGTGCGCTGTTCGACGTGTACCTGATGATGCTCGAAGACGTCGCCCTGGGCGGCGAGGTGGTGGAGGTCATCAAGACCGGCCAGTGGGCCCAGGGCGCCTTGCGCCAGGTGGTGGGCGAGCACGTCAACCGCTTCGAGCTGATGGACGACGCCTACCTGCGCGAGCGCGCCTCCGATGTCAAAGACCTGGGCCGGCGCCTGCTGGCCTACCTGCAGGAAGCCCGCCAGCTGACCCTGGTGTACCCCGACAACACCATCCTGATCAGCGAAGAGCTGACCCCGGCCATGCTCGGCGAAGTACCCGAAGGCAAGCTGGTGGGGCTGGTGTCGGTTCTCGGCTCGGGCAACTCCCACGTCGCGATCCTGGCGCGTGCCATGGGCATCCCCACGGTGATGGGCCTGGTCGACCTGCCGTATTCGAAGGTCGACGGCATCCAGATGATCGTCGACGGCTACAAGGGCGACGTCTACACCAACCCCAGCGAAGTGCTGCGCAAGCACTACACCGAAGTGGTCGAGGAGGAGCGCCAGCTGGCCCAGGGCCTGGACGCCCTGCGCGAACTGCCGTGCGAGACGCTCGATGGCTATCGCATGCCGCTGTGGGTCAACACCGGGCTGCTGGCCGACGTGGCGCGGGCGCAGCAGCGCGGCGCCGAAGGGGTGGGGCTGTACCGTACCGAAGTGCCGTTCATGATCAACCAGCGCTTCCCCAGCGAAAAGGAGCAGCTGGCGATCTATCGCGAGCAACTGGCGGCCTTCCACCCGTTGCCGGTGACCATGCGCAGCCTGGACATCGGGGGTGACAAGGCGCTGTCGTACTTCCCGATCAAGGAGGACAACCCGTTCCTGGGTTGGCGCGGTATCCGCGTGACGCTGGACCACCCGGAGATCTTCCTGGTGCAGACCCGCGCCATGCTCAAGGCCAGCGAAGGCCTGAACAACCTGCGCATCCTGCTGCCGATGATCTCCGGGATACACGAACTGGAAGAGGCATTGCACCTGATCCACCGCGCCTGGGGCGAGGTGCGCGACGAAGGCACCGACGTGCCGATGCCGCCGGTGGGGGTCATGATCGAGATTCCGGCGGCGGTCTACCAGACCCGCGAGCTGGCGCGCATGGTCGACTTCCTGTCGGTGGGGTCCAACGACCTGACCCAGTACCTGCTGGCGGTCGACCGCAACAACCCGCGGGTGGCCGACCTCTACGACTACCTGCACCCTGCGGTGCTGCAGGCCTTGCAGCACGTGGTGACCGCGGCGCATGCCGAGGGCAAGCCGGTGAGCATCTGTGGCGAGATGGCTGGCGACCCGGCAGCGGCGGTGCTGCTGATGGCCATGGGCTTCGACAGCCTGTCGATGAACGCCACCAACCTGCCGAAAGTGAAATGGATGCTGCGTCAGATCAGCATGAGCAAATCCAGGGAATTGCTGGAGCAAGCTATGGGTATCGATAACCCGCAGGTTATCCACAGCTCGCTGCAACTGGCCCTGAAGAACCTGGGGTTGTCGCGGATGATCAATCCTGGGGCTTCCAAGACCCTGTGAAGCCGGGGCGGCTTCACGGCCCTTCGCGGGTCAAGCCCGCTCCCACAGGGATCTCACCGGTCTTGATGCTTGTGCTGTATCTGTGGGAGCGGGCTTGACCCGCGAAAGCGTCAAACCTGCAAGGTGACCTCGCCCAACTGCCCTCCAAACGGCCCGAAGCTGCGCTCCACCATCAACCTGCTGCCATCCGCCTCGACAATCAACACCGTACTCGCCCGCGTCCCGTAGTTCTGGCTGGCAATGAACACGCTCGACAGCAACCGCTCGGTCGCCAGCCCCACACCGGTCTGCGGCAGCTCGGCCTCTTCGGCCTGCTGCTCATCCCCAAGCAACGCCAGCAGCCGCTGTGGTCGCGGGTCCTGCAGCTGGTCTTCGAGCGCAGCCCGCATCTTCAGCAGTTTCGGCCACGGCGTATCCAGCCCGGCATTCGACAAGCCGTACACCCCCTCGCCCAGCAGCACCGGCGCCGCCTCCTGCGCATTCAGGTACCCCAGCTGCCCGGCGTCCCCTACCAGCAGGTTGAATCCCGAATACTGGCTGCTGCGGCTGGCCACATGGTCCAGGTAAGCCTCCACCCCCAGCTCGCCGCGCAGAAATCCCGCCACCAGCTCGCCGCGCGAGCGCGCACCCTGCGCCTGCTGCGGGTCCCGAATATTGGTCAGCGCCGCAAAGCGCCCGCCCGGTCCGACCCCCAGCCAGCTGCCGCCAGCCTCCAGGTCACGTCCGGCATACACCCCCGGCGCATCCTCCCACGCCCCCAGCGCCTGGCTGGGGCGGGCATAGAACTCGTCACGGTTGGCCGCGACGATCAGCGGCCGGGCATGCCCCGGGCGCCATGCAAAAGCAATCAGACACATAGGTTCGCTCCCAGTGTTTTCAGCCACTCTACCCACACTGGCGTTCGCTATCCATCGACTAAACGTGTCTTCACTAGAGCCACAGGCCCACCTTCCGTTACCATGCCGAACTGATTTTGGGGGTCGACAATGGAATTTGTGATCTATCTGGTGCTGGGCGCCTGTGCAGGTGTACTGGCCGGGCTGTTCGGCGTGGGCGGCGGCATCATCATCGTGCCGGTGCTGGTACTGAGCTTCACCCTGCAGGGCTTCGACGCCTCGGTGCTGACCCACCTGGCAGTCGGCACGTCGCTGGCGACCATTGTCTTCACCTCGGTCAACGCCATCCTCGAGCACCACCGCCGTGGCGCGGTGCAGTGGCCGATCTTCGTGTGGATGACCGTGGGCATCCTGCTCGGCGCCGGGGTCGGGGCCAAGACCGCCTCGCTGATCCAGGGCCCTCACCTGCAGAAGATCATCGGCGTGTTCGCCCTGCTGGTGGCCGTGCAGATGGCCCTGGACCTCAAGCCCAAGGCCAGCCGCGGCGTACCCGGCAAGCTTGGCCTGACCGCCGCCGGCGGCGTGGTGGGCTGGGCCTCGGCGATCTTTGGCATCGGCGGCGGCTCGCTCACCGTGCCCTTCCTGACCTGGCGCAGCCTGCCCATGCAGCAGGCGGTGGCCACGTCCTCGGCCTGTGGTTTTCCGATTGCGGTGGCCAGTGCCCTGAGTTTCATCGTGCTGGGCTGGGACGAGGCGCACCTGCCGCCCAACAGCCTGGGCTTCGTGTATTTGCCGGCGCTGCTCGGGATTGCCCTGACCAGCATGTTCTTTGCCCGTTTCGGTGCGCGCCTAGCGCATAAACTGTCGCCACGCCTGCTCAAGCGGCTGTTCGCCGCACTGCTGTTCTGTGTAGGCCTGAGCTTTTTGCTTTAACGAGAGGAGTCACCATGCTGCCTTACCCGCAGATCGATCCCGTGGCACTGGCCATCGGGCCGCTGAAAATCCACTGGTACGGCCTGATGTACCTGATCGGCATCGGCGGCGCGTGGCTGCTGGCGTCGCGCCGGCTGCACCGCTTCGACCCCACCTGGAGCCGCGAGAAACTCTCCGACCTGGTGTTCTGGCTGTCCATGGGCGTGATTGTCGGCGGGCGCCTGGGCTACGTGCTGTTCTATGACCTGAGCGCGTACCTGGCCAACCCGACGCTGATCTTCGAGGTGTGGAAGGGCGGCATGTCGTTCCATGGCGGCTTCATCGGCGTGATGCTGGCGGCGCTGTGGTTCGGCAAGCGCAACAACAAGTCGTTCTTCGAGCTGATGGACTTCGTTGCGCCGCTGGTGCCGATCGGCCTGGGTGCCGGGCGCATTGGCAACTTCATCAACGCCGAGCTGTGGGGCAAGGCCACCGACGTGCCGTGGGCCATGGTGTTCCCGCCGTTCAGCGACCCGGCGCAATTGCCGCGTCACCCGTCGCAGCTGTACCAGTTCGCCTTGGAAGGTGTGGCACTATTCCTGATTCTGTGGCTGTACTCGCGTAAACCGCGCCCGACCATGGCGGTTTCCGGGATGTTCGCGCTGTTCTACGGCATCTTCCGCTTCATCGTCGAGTTCGTGCGGGTGCCGGATGCGCAGCTGGGTTACCTGGCCTTCGGCTGGCTGACCATGGGTCAGGTGCTGTGCGTGCCGATGATCTTCGCCGGTATCGCGCTGATCTGGCTGGCCTACCGCCGCGCGCCGAGTGCCAAGGGCGCCGCGCTTTAATTTTCCCGGCAGGGGCCTGGCCCCTTCCGGTATCGAGACAGGTAAGACATGAAGCAATATCTAGAGCTGGTGCGTGATGTGATCGAGAACGGCACCCTGCAGGGCAACCGTACCGGCGTGCGCACCATCAGCCTGCCGGGCGCCATGCTGCGTTTCGACCTGCAGAATGGTTTCCCGGCCATCACCACCCGCCGTCTGGCGTTCAAGTCGGCGATCGGCGAAATGGTGGGCTTTCTGCGTGGCGTGAAGAACGCCGGCGAATTCCGTGAACTGGGCTGCAAGGTCTGGGACCAGAACGCCAACGAGAACGCCCAGTGGCTGGCCAACCCGTTCCGCCAGGGGCATGACGACCTGGGCGAGATCTACGGCGTGCAATGGCGTCAGTGGCCGGCCTACAAGCGCATCCCGCTGAGCAACCCCGCGGCCATCGAGCTGGCGCAGAGCAATGGCTTCGTGAAGATTGCCGAGGCAGAAGAAGAGGGCGAGGCGTTCGTGGTGCTGTACAAGGCCATCGACCAGATTCGCCAGTGCATCGACACCATCCACAACGACCCGGGCAGCCGCCGCATCCTGTTCCATGGCTGGAACTGTGCGCAGCTGGACGAGATGGCGTTGCCGCCGTGCCATCTGCTGTATCAGTTTCACCCGAACGTGGAGACCAAGGAGATTTCCCTGACCCTCTACATCCGCTCCAACGACCTGGGCCTGGGCACACCGTTCAACCTCACCGAAGGCGCCGCGCTGCTGTCGCTGGTGGGCCGCCTGACCGGCTACACGCCGCGCTGGTTCACCTACTTCATCGGTGATGCGCACGTGTACGAGAACCACCTGGACATGCTCACCGAACAGCTCAAGCGCGAGCCGCTGGCGGCGCCCAGGCTGGTGATCTCCGACCGCGTGCCGGAGTATGCCAAAACGGGTGTGTACGAGCCTGAGTGGCTGGAGAAGATCGAGCCGAGCGACTTCAGCCTGGAAGGCTACGAGCACCATGCGCCGATGACGGCGCCGATGGCGGTTTAAGCGCGCCATACCGCTTCGCCAGCAAGGCTGGCTCCTACAAGGATCACCGCAATCCCCTGTAGGAGCCAGCCTTGCCGGCGAAAGGGCCCTCAGTCAGTGCCCATGGCTGCGCCCCACATGCGAATGCTCCGCCTCCGGGGCTGTCACCGCACCGTTCACCTCCAGATGCTGCAGGATCGAGCACTGCGTTTCCTGCGCCCGGCAATGCTGGCGCAACTCCAGCAACTGCCCCTGCAACGCCACCAACCCGTCGATGCGCGCCTTCACGTGCTGGATATGCTCGTCGATCAGCGCATTCACGCTTTCGCACTGGTCCTCCGGGCTGTCGCGCAGGCGCAGCAGGCTGCGGATCTCTTCCAGGGTCATGTCCAACGTGCGGCAGTTGCGGATGAAGGTCAGCCGCTCCACGTGCGCCTGGGTATACAGCCGGTAGTTGCCCTCGCTGCGCGCAGGCTCTGGCAAGAGGCTTTCACGCTCGTAGTAGCGAATGGTTTCCACCGGGCAGTCGGTGGCCCTGGCCAGCTCTCCGATCTTCATCTGCAAAATACCTCGGTTGGTTGCTTGACCCTATAGTGGCTACAGGGTGTTCACTTGGCAACAGGACCTTTAGGGATGAACCACATGAACCAGCCTGTCAGCCCCGACCACGTCGGCCACGCGCACGATCACAAGCATGAACATAGCCACGATCATGCCCACGACCACGCGGACCACGACCACGCCAGCCCCGCGCCTGCCGCGCCTGCCCACGGCAGCTGCTGCTCCGGCGCAGCCGCACCGGCCCTGGTGCAGCTGCGTGAAACCACCAGCAGCGATGCGCGGCTGAGCCGCTTCCGGATCGAGGCCATGGACTGCCCGACCGAGCAGACCCTGATCCAGAACAAGCTGGGCAAGCTCGACGGCGTCGAGCAGCTGGAATTCAACCTGATCAACCGTATCCTCGGCGTCACGCATACCCACCCCGACACCCTCGGCATCGAGCAGGCGATCACCTCGCTGGGCATGCACGCCGAACCGCTCGACGATGCGGGCGAGGCCGGCAGCGACGCAGGGGCTGCGCCGAAGAAAGCCTGGTGGCCGCTGGCGCTGTCCGGTGTCGCTGCACTCGCCGCCGAGATCGTCCACTTCACCAATGCCGCCCCGGAATGGGCCGTGGCCCTGCTGGCGCTGGCGGCCATCCTCGGCTGCGGCCTGGGCACCTACAAGAAGGGCTGGATTGCCCTGAAGAACCGCAACCTGAACATCAACGCACTGATGAGCATCGCCGTGACCGGCGCCGTGCTGATCGGCCAGTGGCCGGAAGCGGCCATGGTGATGGTGCTGTTCACCCTGGCCGAACTGATCGAGGCGCGCTCGCTGGACCGTGCACGCAACGCCATCGGCGGCCTGATGCAACTGGCCCCGGACCTGGCCACCGTGCGCCAAGCCAACGGCCAATGGCAGGAGGTCGACGTGCGCCAGGTGGCCCTTGGCGCCACCGTGCGCGTGCGCCCAGGCGAACGTATCGGCCTGGACGGCGAAGTGCTGCAAGGCCAGTCCAGCATCGACCAGGCGCCGATCACCGGCGAAAGCCTGCCGGTGGAGAAGGGCCCCGGCGACAAGGTGTTCGCCGGCACCATCAACCAGTCCGGTGCGCTGGAGTACCGCGTGACCGCCGCCGCCGGCCAGTCGACCCTGGCCCGCATCATCAAGGCCGTGGAGCAAGCCCAGGGCGCCCGCGCCCCGACCCAGCGCTTCGTCGACCAGTTCTCGCGCATCTACACCCCGGTGGTGTTCGTGCTGGCACTGGCGGTGGCCGTGGTGGCACCGCTGTTCTTCGGCGGCCTGTGGTTCGACTGGATCTACCGTGCGCTGGTGCTGCTGGTGGTGGCGTGCCCGTGCGCGCTGGTGATCTCGACCCCGGTGACCATCGTCAGCGGCCTGGCCGCCGCAGCGCGCAAGGGCATCCTGATCAAGGGCGGCGTGTACCTGGAGGGCGGGCGCAAGCTCAGCTTCCTGGCGCTGGACAAGACCGGCACCATCACCCACGGCAAACCGGTGCAAACCGACTACCGCGTGCTCGATGCGCGCTTCGAAGACCGCGCCCAGCACATCGCCGCGAGCCTGGGCGCTCGTTCCGATCACCCGGTGTCGATGGCCATCGCACAGCAGTACGCCGATAAGCCGCTGGCCGAGGTCAGCGAGTTTCAAGCCCTGATGGGCCGTGGCGTGGGCGGCAAGATCGACGGCGTGCTGTACCACCTGGGCAACCATCGCCTGGTCGAGGAACTGGGCCTGTGCTCGCCCGAACTGGAAGCCCAGCTCGATGAGCTGGAGCGCCAGGGCAAGACCGTGGTGCTGCTGCTCGACGCCTCCGGCCCGCTGGCGCTGTTCGCCGTGGCCGATACGGTCAAGGAAAGCAGCCGCGAGGCGATTGCGCAGTTGCATGCACTGGGTATCAAGACCGTCATGCTCACCGGCGACAATCCGCACACCGCCGAGGCCATCGCCGCGCAGGTGGGCATCGATGAGGCTCGCGGCAACCTGCTGCCGGCCGACAAGCTCAAGGCCATCGAAGACCTGTACGCCCAGGGCCATCGGGTCGGCATGGTCGGCGACGGCATCAACGATGCCCCGGCGCTGGCGCGCGCCGAGATCGGGTTTGCCATGGCGGCGGCCGGTACCGACACCGCCATCGAAACCGCAGACGTGGCACTGATGGATGACGACTTGCGCAAAATCCCGGCGTTCGTCAGGCTCTCGCGGCAAAGCGCGGCGATCCTGGTGCAGAACATCGTTCTGGCCCTGGGCATCAAGGCGATCTTCCTGGCGATCACCTTCACCGGCATGGCGACCTTGTGGATGGCGGTGTTCGCCGACATGGGCGTGAGCTTGCTGGTGGTATTCAACGGCTTGCGCCTGCTCAGAAAGTAAGAGGCGGTATGTTGAGTTCCGAGTTGAAGGCGTTCTACATGGTGGCCCGCCTGGGCAGCATTACCCTGGCGGCGAAGAAACTCGGGCTCAGCCAGCCGACGGTGACCACGCAGATCCGCAACCTGGAGGCCCAGTACGGGGTCGAGCTGTTCTTTCGCGGCGGTCGCCGCCTGACCCTGAGCGACGACGGCACGCGGCTGATGCCGATGGTCAAGGCGCTGATGCAGCAGGAGTCGGATATCGAGTTCTTCCTGCGCAACAGCGGCCAGGGGCAGGGCGGCCTGCGCATTGCGGCCACCGCGCCGTACTACATTCTCGACCTGGTGAAGATCTTCCGCGAGCGCCTGCCGCAGGTGGAGCTGTCGGTGGAGATCGGCAACTCGCAGCAGGTGCTGGAGTGGCTGGAGGATTACCGCGTGGACATGGCCGCCTCGTCACAGCTGGTGGAGGATGCGCGGCTGGTGCGGCGGGTACTGGGCGTCGACCCGCTGGTGGTGGCAGTGCACCGCAACCACCCCCTGGCCTCGCGTGAGGCGGTGCCGCTGAGTGCGCTGGGCGGGCATTGCCTGCTGATGCGCGAACAGGGCTCGACCACGCGCCGGCTCACCGAGCAGATGCTCGACGAGGCGGGGGTGAAGGTGGGCTCGCTGCTGGAGATCGGTAGCCGCGAATCGATCCGCGAGGCGGTGCTGCGCAACATCGGCATCAGCATCATCGCCCGCCACGAGGTGCCGCATAACCCGGAGCTGAAGGTGCTGGCGCTGGAGGGTGCGCCGGTGATGCATGAGTACCTGTACTGCCTCAAGGAACGGCGCCAGGCGCGGTTGCCTGCTGCCTTTCTCGGCCTGGCCCAGGAAGTATCGGCGTCTGGTCCATAGCCATCGCGGGTCAAGCCCGCTCCCACAAGATCGTTGTGGGAGCGGGCTTGACCCGCGATGGGCTGCGCAGCAGCCCTACAAAATCTGCCTATACCACTATCACCCGCTTTTGCCCCACCGCCACAGAACCTTCGCATTGCCCGCCTAGCATGGCCCTCACTCGTTCAGTGAGGTCCCGGCATGAACAACGCACTCGCAACCCCCGGCGCACAGATGAAAGTGCGCGGCATCCACAAACGCTTCGGCGCCTTCACCGCGCTGCACGACGTGTCCCTGGACATCGTCGCCGGCGAACTGGTGTGCCTGCTCGGCCCCTCCGGCTGCGGCAAGACCACCCTGCTGCGCTGCATCGCCGGGCTCGAACGCCAGGACCGCGGCACCCTCTACATCGGTGACCGCGACATTTCCGAGCTGCCGCCCCAGGCCCGCGACTACGGCATTCTGTTCCAGTCCTACGCGCTGTTCCCCAACCTCACCGTCGAAGCCAACATCGCCTACGGCCTGACCGCCAGCAGCCGCGACGAATCCCGTCAGCGCGTGGCCGACATGCTCGACCTGGTCGGCCTGCGCGGCAGCGAGAAGAAGTACCCCGGCCAGCTCTCCGGCGGTCAGCAACAACGTGTGGCCCTGGCCCGCGCACTCGCCCCGGCACCCTCCTTGCTGCTGCTCGACGAACCCATGTCGGCCCTCGATGCCCGCGTGCGCGACCACCTGTGCAGCGAGCTGCGTCAGCTGCAACGCCAACTTGGCATCACCACCCTGATGGTCACCCACAACCAGGACGAGGCCATGCTCATGGCCGACCGCATCGCGGTGATGAACAACGGCCAGGTCGAACAGTACGACACCCCGCAGGCCATCTACGACAAGCCGGCCACGCCGTTCGTGGCCGAGTTCGTCGGCCAGGGCAACTGGCTGCCATTCCAGCAGCGCAGCGACAGCCATGCCCAGGTAGGTGACATGAACCTGCGCCTGGCCCCCGGTGCGGGCGCGGCCAACAGTGGCCGGTTGTTCTGCCGCCCCGAGGCGATCAGCGTCAACCCGCCGGTGCATGAAGAAAACCTGTTCCCGGCCCGCGTGCGGGAAATCACCTTCCTTGGCAATCGCTGCCGCATGAGTTTCGAGTTCAACCAACTGCCCGGCCACGCACTCACCGCCGAGGTGGCGCCCGAGTCGATGCCGCGCCTGGGCTCGCAGGATATCTGGGTGGCCTTGCCGCCGCGCAGCCTGCAGGTGTTTGCCTGACATGGGCGCGCCGATGAGCCTGCCGATCGCACCTGCGAAGGCCAAGACCACCGGCGGCGTCGCGCTGGGTGATCGCCTGTTCGTGACCGGCAGCAAATGGCTGTTGCTGGTGCTGCTGACCGTCGCGGTGCTGCTGCCGTTGCTGGCGATCTTCTGGCGCGGCTTCAGCAGCGATGCCGGGCAGGGCGGCGGGCTGGTCGCGGCCCGCGAACTGTTCGCCAGCGCCAACTTCCACTGGCTGCTGGGCAACAGCCTCACCGTCGCGCTGAGCGTGGCGGCCATCGTGGTGCCCACCGCCTACCTGTTCGCCTATGCGCTGCAACGCACGCTGATTCCGGGCAAGCGTATCTGGCGCGGGATCTCGCTGCTGCCGCTGCTGGCGCCTTCGATGCTGCCGGCCATCGCGCTGGTGTACCTGTTCGGTAACCAGGGCCTGCTGCGCGGGCTGCTCAGCGACAATATCTATGGCTTCTGGGGCATCGTGCTGGGCGAGGCCATCTACACCTTCCCGCATGCGCTGATGATCCTGCTCTCGGCACTGTCGCTGGCCGATGCACGGTTGTTCGATGCGGCCTCCAGCATGGGCGCCGGGCCACGCCGGGCGTTCACCAGCATCACCTGGCCGGCCACGCGCCAGGCCGTGTTCGCCGCGTTCTGCCTGGTGTTCACCCTCACCATCACCGACTTCGGCGTGCCGGTGGTGGTGGGTGGCGACTACCAGGTGCTGGCGCTGGAAGCCTACAAGGCGGTGGTGGGCCAGCAGCAGTTCGGCCGTGGTGCACTGATCGGCATGGTGCTGCTGGTGCCGGCGCTGCTCAGCTTTGCGGTGGATGCCTGGCTGCGCCGGCGCCAGGGCGATGCCATGAGCGGTCGCGCCCAGGTGTTCGAGCCGGCCCCCAGCCGCCGGCGTGATGCGTGCTTCCTGGCCATCGTGCTGCTGGTGTGCGCCATTCTGCTGCTGGTGGTGGGCATGGCGGTGTACTCCTCGTTGGTCAAGTTCTGGCCCTACAACCTGTCGCTGTCGCTCAAGCACTACCAGTTCGACGACACCGCCGGCGGCGGCTGGCTGGCCTACCGCAACAGCATCACCATGGCGCTGGGCACCGCCCTGATCGGCAGCGCGGTGATCTTCAGCGGCGCCTACCTGATGGAGAAGACCAGAGGCCGTCTCAACCTGCTGCTGCGCCTGCTCAGCTTCGTGCCGATGGCCGTGCCCGGGTTGGTGCTGGGGTTGGGCTACGTGTTCTTCTTCAACCTGCCGGGCAACCCGCTGCATGTGTTCTACGGCAGCATGACGCTGCTGGTGGTGTGCACCATCGCGCACTACCTGACCACCGCGCAGATGACCGCCACCACTGCACTGCGCCAGCTCGACAGCGAGTTCGAGGCCGCCGCGCTGTCGCTCAAGGCCCCGCTGTACCGCCACTTTGCGCGGGTTACCGTGCCGATCTGCCTGCCAGCGCTGCTGGACATCATCCGCTACCTGTTCGTCTCGGCGATGACCACCGTGTCGGCGGCCATCTTCCTCTACAGCCCCGACACCATCCTGGCCGCGGTGGCGGTACTGAACATGGACGATGCCGGCAACGTCGGCGGTGCCGCCGCCATGTCCACCCTGATCCTGCTGACCAGCGCCGGCGTGTCACTGCTGCTGGCGTGGGCCTCGCGTGGCCTGCTCAAACGCTCCCAGGCCTGGCGCCAGCGCGCGCCGGGCCACTGATTGCTCTTCCAACCCTGTACTGCTCAAAGGAACCGCACCATGTTCAAGCCACTTGCTCTTGCCGCTGCCGTGCTCGCTGCCGTGACCGTGCAGGCCCAGGCCGCCGACACCCAGCTCACCGTGTACACCGCGCTGGAGGCCGAACAGCTCAAGACCTACAAGCAGGCCTTCGAGAAGGCCAACCCGGATATCGAGATCAAGTGGGTGCGTGACTCCACCGGCATCATCACCGCCAAGCTGCTGGCCGAGAAGGATCGCCCGCAGGCCGACGCGGTGTGGGGCCTGGCGGCGTCGAGCCTGGCGATCCTCGACCAGCAGGGCATGCTGCAGACCTATGCCCCCAAGGACCTGGACAAGATCGGCGCCAACTACCGCGATGCGGCCAACCCGCCGGCGTGGGTGGGCATGGACGTGTGGGCGGCGACCATCTGCTTCAACACCATCGAGGCCGAGAAGCAGGGGCTGAGCAAGCCGGTGAGCTGGCAGGACCTGACCAAGCCCGAGTACAAGGGCAAGATCGTGATGCCCAACCCGGCCTCGTCCGGCACCGGTTTTCTGGATGTGAGCGCATGGCTGCAGACCTTCGGCGAGAAGCAGGGCTGGCAGTACATGGACGAGCTGCACCAGAACATCGGCCAGTACGTTCACTCCGGTTCCAAGCCGTGCAAGCTGGCGGCGGCGGGAGAGTTCCCGATCGGCATCTCGTTCGAGTACCCGGCGGTGCAGCTCAAGCGCCAGGGCGCGCCGCTGGATATCGTGCTGCCCAAGGAAGGCCTGGGCTGGGAGATCGAGGCCACTGCGCTGATCAAGGGCAGTCAGCATGAAGCCGCGGCCAAGCGCCTGGCCGACTTCTCGGCGAGCCCGGCGGCGATGGAGCTGTACAAGGAGAACTTCGCGGTGCTGGCGCAGCCGGGCATTGCCAAGCCGCAGACCGAGTTGCCGGCCGATTACGAGCAGCGTCTGATCAAGAACGACTTCGGCTGGGCATCGAAGAACCGCGACAGCATTCTGGCCGAGTGGCGCAAGCGCTATGACGGCAAGTCGGAGAAGGTGGCGCAGCAGTAAATCCGCTTCGCAATCATCGCGGGTCAAGCCCGCTCCCACAGGGATCATCGCCGTCCTTGTGGGAGCGGGCTTGACCCGCGATGGCCGCACCACAATCCTGAAGGGAACCCCCATGTCAGATTTTCTCATCGTCGGCGCCGGCATCCTCGGTCTGTCCCACGCCTACGCCGCAGCCCGGCGCGGCCTGCGGGTCAAGGTGTTCGAACGCAGCGCCACCCCGCTGGGCGCCTCCATTCGCAACTTCGGCCAGGCCCTGGTCAGCGGCCAGCCGCCCGGCCAGATGCTCGAACTGGCCAAGGCCAGCCGCGGCATCTGGGCCCACTGGGCCGAGCACGCCGGCTTTGCGCTCAAGCGCAACGGCTCGCTGCTGCTGGCCCGCACCGCGCTGGAGCAAGACCTGCTCGAAGCCTTCTGCAACGGGCGTGCACTCGAGCACGGCTACCCGGTCGAACTGCTGCAGGGCGCCGCGCTCGATGCGCTGTACGACGGCCAGTTCCGCCATCATCGCGCCGCCCTGCGTGGGCTGGACGATCAGCAGGTGTACTCGCGCGAGGCCATCCCTGCGCTGGTCAACTACCTGCGCGAGCAACTGGGCGTCGAGTTCCACTTTTCCACGCTGGTGCGCGAGGTGGAGCCGGGGTTTCTGACCACCACCGCCGGTCGCTTCAGCGGCGAGCATATCGTGGTGTGCAGCGGGCACGACTACCAGACGCTGCTCGCCGAGCCGATGGCGCAGTTGCAGCCGCAGGTATGTCGCCTGCAGATGCTGCGCGCCCGGCCATGCTTCGGCCTGGACCTGCAGCATTCGCTGCTGACCGGGTTGAGCTGCCTGCATTACGGGGCGTATGCCGACCTGCCGCAGGCGCAGGCCCTGCGCGCCGAGGTACAGGCCGGCAGCCCGCACCTGCTGGAAAACGGCATTCACCTGTTGATCAGCCCGACGCCCCATGGCGAGCTGATCATCGGCGATTCGCATGCCTACGGCAGCGATGCGTCGCCGTTCAATGCCGAGCAGGTGGACAACTGGATGATCGAGCTGGCCGAGCAGACGCTGGGTGGGCGCATCGAGGTGCTGGAGCGCTGGCAGGGGGTGTACGGCTCGGGTGGGCCGGGGCCGTTTTCGCTGCTGGCGGTAGCGCCGGGGGTGAGTGCGGCGCTGATGCACAGCGGGGTGGGGATGAGCGTGGGGCCGGCGTTGGCGGAGGGGCATATTGCACGTCTGATCTGAGACCGCCATCGCGGGTCAAGCCCGCTCCCACAGGGATCGCACACTCTCTGTGGGAGCGGGCTTGACCCGCGATTGGCCTTAAAGCTCCTGCACAAGACTGTCGATCTGCTCCTGCCGCTCCGCCTGCCCGAGTTTGGCCCCTGGGTTCATCGACGACCACTGCGGGTGCGCCCGCGCCTTGCTCAGCGCTTCCGGCAACTTGCCCTCGCGCCAGCCCTTGTCGCTGGGCAACGTCAGCTTGATGCGAGCTGTCGCCGCATGCCCGCGCCCCTCCAGCGCCGCCAGCAACTGACGCTGACGCAACGCCAGCAAGCGCAGCACCCCGTCGTCCACCGTCAGTTCATGCTGGCCCTTCAGCTTGCCCATCAGCCGCGAACCGTAACTGCGTGCCGTCTGCAGCGCCCCCCCGGCAATCGCCCCGGCCAGTGCGGCCGCCCCCAGGGTGATGCCGCCGACCAGCAGGTCGACCCCGGCACCGGCCGCCGCGCCCGCGGCAACCCCGCTGCCCAGGCGCACGCCCAGCAATTTCAGGGTCTCGGGGTTGAACAGGTCATCGCCCCAGCGCCCGTCCAGCAGCGGTAGCTCGCCGGTGTTGGCGTCGTCCTTGCGAAACGCATACAGCTTGAGCAGCGTCTCGACGCAGCGTTGTTCACGCTGGCGAATCACCTGATGCAGCTCGCTGATCGCCGCTGCCTCGGCCTCCGGCCTGGCGATCACGCTACGCCGGCACGCCGCGCAATCGAGCAGCAGTTCGGCAATCAGGCGCTTGGCGCTGTGCTGGCGTGCCACACGCTGGGCCTGCTGGTCATCGATAAGGCGCTGCAAGGCCGGGCGCGCATTCTCCAGCAGCAAGGCCAGGCTTTCGTACAGGCGCTGCTCGCCATCCTGCGGCGGGGCCACGCTGTCGAAGCGCACCAGTGCGTGCAGCCCCAGGCGTGCCAGGGCCTCGCGCCAGTCCGGCTCGCGATGCTCGTTGCTGGCCACGAAGTTGAGCACCGGCAGCAGCGGTTTGCCGCAACCGGCCAGCACTTCCAGTTCATCGCGGTACTTGGCCAGCACCGGCTCGCGGGCGTCGATCACGTACAGCCCGGCATCACTGGCCAGCAGCTGGCGCAGCACCTTGGCCTCCTGCTCGAAGCGCTGGCGCGCCTCGTTGCCTTGCAGAAAACGCTCGACCCGCGCCGGGCCGTCCAGCCGCTCACCGGGCCGATCGAGACGCTCCAGGTAATCGAGCAGCGCGATGGCATCCTCCAGGCCCGGGGTGTCGTACAGCTCCAGCAGCGGCTCGCCCTCCACCGACAGCCGTGCGCCTTCCACATGCCGGGTGGTGCTGGGGCGGTGCGAGACTTCGCCGAAACCCACGTCGCGGGTGAGCGTGCGCAGCAGCGAGGTCTTGCCGACGTTGGTGTGGCCGACCACGGCCAGTTTCAACGGCTTAGTCATGGCCATGCTCCAGCCAGTTGAGGGGGGCACTGTCGGCGTAGGCCAGGCCCAGTTGCTCCAGCGCCTGGTACCAGTCGCCCAGGCGGTCGGCGTCCAGTGCCTGGCCGGGTGGCGCCTGCAACAGCCAGATGCGCGTGGCCCCGGCGCTGCGCGCAAGCTCGGCCAGCAGCGCCAGGCTGCCCCGGTCGGGCGAGCGGCGCGGGTCGCAGGCGATGGCCAGGCGCGCGGGCGGGAAGCGGCTCAGCTGTTCGAGCAGCCTGTTGCGTGATTCGCGGCTGTCGAGGATACCGGCGTTGGTCACCGAGGCTGGCAGAGCGGGCGGCCAGGGGCGCTGGTCGTCGAGCTCCAGGCCCACCAGCAAGGCGCCCTCGGCCGGTGCGTCGCCTTCGCTGCGGGTGATTTCGGGCAAGGCCTGCGGGGCAGGGTCGTTGACCCCCAGGCGTTCGCTGCTGGGCATCAGCACGTCGCGCAGGGCGCTGTAGCCGGGCAGGTTGAGGTCCAGGCCCAGGCGCCGGCGCCCGCTGTGCCAGCGCCACAGGCACAGGGCCGCGAGCACCAGCCGCGGCAGCAGGCCGTACACCACCAGCACGCCGAGCATCCAGCCGGCCCACGACTGGCGTGCCAGCTCCAGCGCCGGTTGGCTGGCGCCACTGGCGCGGATCATGGCCGCGTCCGGCACGCTGAAGCCCAGCAGCGCGGGCAGGGCGCCGAGGGCCTGGGTCAGGCCGACAAAGGTGTCGGGGTCGAGGATGGTGGTTTCCCACACAAAGCCATAACGCCGGGTGGCCAGCAGCATCAGCATCACCACCAGGGCGCTGGCCAGCGCCAGCAGCCACAGGCCGTGCACCAGCAGGCCGAGCAGCCAGCGGTTGAGGCGCTGGCGTTGCAGCAGCACCAGCAGGGCAGGGGCCAGGTGCGCGGCCTTGGCATCGCGGGCGAACTTTTCGCTCAGCCATAGCCACAGCCGCCCCAGGCTGGCGCCATGGTCGCCGGCCAGGGCAAAGCCCAGAGTCCAGCTCAGCAGCATCAGCAGGTTAAGCCCCAGCAGGCTGCCCAGCGCCCAGAACACGTTGACCGGGCGCTGGCCGTCGCCCAGCCCGGCGAAGGCCAGGCCGGCGCCGCTGAGCACGGCGAGCAGCAGCAGGGCCAGCAGCGCCAGGCGCGCCCCGGCTTTCCAGCGCCCCAGCGCGGCGCGCAGGCCGTCGCGTTCGGCCAGCCACAGGGCGCGGTGTTCGATGCGTGCAGCCAGGTCGCCACCTTGCTGGCGCGCACGGCGGTTGGCTTCCTGGTCTTCCAGCGCGCCGGCATGTTCTTCACGCAGGCGCACGGCTTCGGTGAGCCAGCGTTTGTCCAGGTCAGTCAGTCCAGTCACACCCAGCTTCCATTGGTCAGATGATTCGAAGCATAACTCACGCATCGGTTGGCGAGCTTTGCTATCCTCCCGCGCATGAAAACATCACTACCTCTATGCCTGATAGCGGCCGTCGCCGAGAACAACGTCATTGGCATCCACAACCGTATGCCTTGGCATCTGCCAGGTGATTTCAAATTCTTCAAGTCCACTACCCTGGGCAAGCCGATCATCATGGGTCGCAAGACCTGGGATTCGCTGGGGCGCCCGTTGCCGGGGCGTCTGAACCTGGTGGTCAGCCGTCAGCCGGGCCTGGTGCTGGAGGGCGCCGAGGTGTTCGGCTCGCTGGATGAGGCCATCGTGCGGGCCGAGCAGTGGGCGCTGGAGCACGGTGTGAACGAGCTGATGCTGATCGGCGGTGCGCAGCTGTACGGTCAGGCGTTGGAACGCGGGCTGGCGGATCGCCTGTACCTGACGCGGGTCGAGCTCAGCCCGGTGGGGGATGCGTGGTTCCCTGAAGTGGATGCACAGCAGTGGGCGATGACCTCGACCCAGGCGAACGCGGCTGAAGGGGACAAGCCGGCTTATCACTTCGAGGTGTGGGAGCGGCGTTGATGCATTCGCCGGCAAGGCCGGCTCCTACACGATTGCTGTAGGAGCCGGTCTTGCCGGCGAAGGGGCCTTCAGCTATGCGTCAACTGCGCATGCTCATCGGCCTCCAGCAGCACCTTGTCGGTCTGCCCCATGGCCTGGCTGGTCAGGGTACCGGCCACCATCGCACCACTCACGTTCAGTGCCGTGCGGCCCATGTCGATCAGCGGCTCGACCGAGATCAGCAGCGCCACCAGCTCCACCGGCAGGCCCATCGCCGGCAGCACGATCAGCGCGGCGAAGGTCGCACCGCCACCCACCCCGGCCACCCCGGCCGAACTCAGGGTCACGATGGCCACCAGCGTGGCGATCCACAGCGGGTCGAGCGGGTCGATGCCCACCGCCGGGGCCACCATCACCGCCAGCATCGCCGGGTACAGGCCTGCGCAACCGTTCTGGCCGATGGTCGCGCCGAACGAGGCGGCAAAGCTGGCAATCGCCTGAGGGATGCCCAGGCGACGGGTCTGCGCCTCGATGCTCAGCGGAATGCTCGCCGCACTGGAGCGGCTGGTGAAGGCAAAGGTCAGCACCGGCCATACCTTGCGGAAAAACCGCAGCGGGTTGACCCCGCCCAGGCCCAGCAACACACCGTGCACCACGAACATCAGGCCCAGGCCGATGTACGACACCACCACGAAACTGCCCAGCTTGAGAATGTCGTCCAGGTTGGAGCTGGCCACCACCTTGGTCATCAGCGCCAGCACGCCATACGGGGTGAGCTTCATCACCAGGCGTACCAGGCGCATCACCCAGGCCTGCAGGGTGTCGATGGCCACCAGCGCACGGTTGCCCTTGTCGGCGTCGTCCTTGAGCAGTTGCAAGGCGGCCACACCGAGGAACGCGGCGAAGATCACCACGCTGATGATCGAGGTCGGCTTGGCCCGGGCCAGGTCGCCCACCGGGTTGGTGGGGATGAACGACAGCAGCAGTTGCGGGATGTTGAGGTCGGCGACCTTGCCCGCGTAGTCACTCTGGATGGTCTGCATGCGCGCGGTTTCCTGCACGCCGGCCACCAGGCCTTCGGCGCTGAGGCCGAACAGGTTGGTCAGGCCGATGCCGATCAACGCGGCGATGGCCGTGGTGAACAGCAGGGTGCCGATGGTCAGGAAACTGATCTTGCCCAGCGACGAGGCGTTGTGCAGGCGTGCCACGGCGCTGAGGATCGAGACGAAGATCAGCGGTATGACGATCATCTGCAGCAGGCCCACATAGCCGTTGCCGACCAGGTCGAGCCAACTGATGGTGCTTTTCAGGACCGGGCTGCCGGCACCGTAGATGGCATGCAGGGCACTGCCGAACAGCACGCCGACGATCAGGCCGACCAGCACTTTCTTGGCCAGGCTCCAGGAGGTCTTGCTGGTTTGCGCCAGGCCCAGCAGCAAGGCTGCGAACACCAGCAGGTTGAGAAACAGCGGCAGGTTCATTGAAGCTCCAGACAAAGGGCGGGGCGTCGCGTCTGTGCGCGATTGCGAACAGAAATGCTAACAGCCTGAAAAACAACGAAATTAGATCTAAATGGAATTTAGATAGATGGTTTTGGAATAACCATATTCCTCGGCAAGCAAAGACGGACGAAAACAGATGCGGGGCTGGGGTGTAAGGGGCAGATGTTGCCGCCCTCTGTACCGGCCTCTTCGCCGGCAACGCCGGCTCCTACGGGGCCACGGCGTCTGTAGGAGCCGGCGTTGCCGGCGAACACCGCACCGCAGGCAAAAAAAACCGGCGCCTGGGCGCCGGTTCTTTATTGTCGCCAGACCTTACAGCCCGTCCAGCATGGCCTTGTTGCGCACCGCGCCTTTGTCGGCACTGGTGGCGAGCAGGGCGTAGGCCTTGAGCGCGGTGGTCACCTTGCGTGGACGCTGCTCGACCGGCTTCCAGCCCTTCTTGTCCTGCTCGACACGCCGCGCCGCCAGCTCTTCATCGCTGACCAGCAGGTTGATCGAACGGTTGGGAATGTCGATCAGCACCTTGTCGCCGTCGCGCACCAGGCCAATCGCGCCGCCTGCTGCCGCTTCCGGCGAAGCATGGCCGATGGACAGGCCCGAGGTGCCGCCCGAGAAGCGCCCATCGGTCAGCAGCGCACAGGCTTTGCCCAGGCCCTTGGACTTCAGGTAAGAGGTCGGGTACAGCATCTCCTGCATGCCCGGGCCGCCTTTTGGCCCCTCGTAGCGGATGATCACGATGTCGCCGGCCTGCACTTCGTCGGCCAGAATGCCGCGTACCGCGCTGTCCTGGCTTTCGAAGATCTTGGCGTTGCCTTCGAACACGTGGATCGACTCGTCGACGCCTGCGGTCTTCACCACGCAGCCATCCAGCGCGATGTTGCCGTACAGCACGGCCAGGCCGCCTTCCTTGGAGTAGGCGTGCTCGAAGCTGCGGATGCAGCCGTTCTCGCGGTCGTCATCCAGGGTTTCCCAACGGGTCGACTGGCTGAACGCGGTCTGGGTCGGGATGCCGGCCGGGCCGGCCTTGAAGAAGTGGTGCACCGCTTCGTCGTCGGTCTGGGTGATGTCCCACTTGGCGATGGCTTCTTCCATGCTGCGGCTGTGCACGGTCGGCAGGTCGGTGTGCAGCAGGCCGCCACGGGCCAGCGAACCGAGGATGCTGAAGATGCCGCCGGCGCGGTGCACGTCTTCCATGTGGTACTTCTGGATGTTCGGCGCCACCTTGCACAGCTGCGGCACGCTGCGCGACAACCGGTCGATGTCGCGCAGGTCGAAGTCGATCTCGGCTTCCTGGGCGGCGGCCAGCAGGTGCAGGATGGTGTTGGTCGAGCCGCCCATGGCGATGTCGAGCATCATGGCGTTCTCGAACGCCTTGAAGTTGGCGATGTTGCGCGGCAGTACCGACTCGTCGTTCTCGCCGTAGTAGCGCTGGCACAGTTCGACGATGGTGCGGCCGGCCTTGAGGAACAGCTCTTCGCGGTCGCTGTGGGTGGCCAGGGTCGAACCGTTGCCCGGCAGGGCCAGGCCCAGGGCTTCGGTCAGGCAGTTCATGGAGTTGGCGGTGAACATGCCGGAGCACGAACCGCAGGTAGGGCAGGCGCTGCGCTCGTATTCGGCGACCTTTTCGTCACTGGCCGAGCTGTCGGCGGCGATCACCATGGCGTCGACCAGGTCCAGGCCGTGGCTGGCCAGCTTGGTCTTGCCGGCTTCCATCGGGCCGCCGGACACGAAGATCACCGGGATGTTCAGGCGCAGGGCGGCCATCAGCATGCCGGGGGTGATCTTGTCGCAGTTGGAGATGCACACGATGGCGTCGGCGCAGTGGGCGTTGACCATGTACTCGACCGAGTCGGCGATGATCTCGCGACTGGGCAGCGAGTACAGCATGCCGTCGTGGCCCATGGCGATGCCGTCATCCACGGCGATGGTGTTGAATTCCTTGGCCACGCCACCGGCGCGCTCGATCTCGCGGGCCACCAGCTGGCCCAGGTCCTTCAGGTGCACGTGGCCCGGGACGAACTGGGTGAAGGAGTTGGCGATGGCGATGATCGGCTTCTTGAAGTCGGCATCTTTCATGCCGGTGGCGCGCCACAGGGCGCGTGCGCCGGCCATGTTGCGACCGTGGGTGGACGTTTTCGAGCGGTAATCAGGCATGAAGCACTCCTGGCGGCTAATCAGGTAACAAAAAGGGGAGTGAGCTTCTCTTGTCCTTTGCACCGAAGGCAGGTGGCCGCTGGTACGGATGAGGCCGAAAACACCACGGGATCGCCGAGGGCTCGACCAGAGCTCATAAACCCGCCGGGGATGACTGGCGATGAATAGGCCGATTCTACACCGCTGGCGGCGGGAAGGAATGGCGCATTGGGCGGTTGGGCGTTTTCGCTGCGCGCGGGCCGCCCAACCGCCATGGCGTTCAGCCGGCCTCGGAGAAGTGCACCAGCTTCACGCGCTTGCGAAAGCCGCCGGTCAGCACGCCCAGGTACACCAGGCCGAGGGTGAACCAGGTCATGCCGATGGTCAGGGTCAGTGCCGACAGGCTGGTCCACAGCCACAGTGTGAGGCTCATGCCCACCAGCGGCACCACGCCGTAACGCAGCAGCCCCGAGAGGTTGCGGTGGCAGGCTTGATCGACCAGGTGCGTGCGCACCACCGCCAGGTTCACCGCCGAGAACGCCACCAGCGCGCCAAAGCTGATCAGCGAGGCCAGGGTGGTCAGGTCGATCACCAGTGCCAGCAGGGAGAACACCGATACCACCAGGGTGGCGAACACCGGGGTGCCGAAGCGTGGCGAAAGGCGCCCGAACCAGCGCCGTGGCAGCACCTGGTCGCGGCCCATGGTGTACAGGATGCGCGACACCGCAGCCTGCGAGGCCAGTGCCGAACCCAGGCTGCCGGCCACGAAGGCCGCGGTGAAGAAGTTGGCGAGGAACTGCCCGCCGGCCTTGAACATCACTTCATTGGCTGCCGCATCGACGTTGGCGAAGTGGCTGCCCGGCAGTACCAGCTGGCTGATGTAGGCCAGCACGGTGAACAGCAGCCCGGCGCCCAGGGTGGTGAGCAGGATGGCGCGCGGCACATCGCGTTGCGGGTCGCGGGTTTCCTCGGCAAGGGTCGATACCGCGTCGAAGCCCAGGAAGGACAGGCACAGTACCGCTGCCCCGGTCATCAGGTGGCTGAACCCGGGCCGGGTGCCGTCACCGAGCAGGGGCGACAGCAGGTCGATGGGCGCGCCGTGCAGGCTCTTGATCGACAGCGCGGCGAACACGCCGATGAAGATGATCTGCGCGCCCACGATCAGGTTGCTGGCCTTGGCCACCGAATGGATGCCGATCACGTTGAGCACGGTCACCAGGGCGATGGCGGCGACGATGATGCCCCACACCGGCAGGGCCGGGAAGGCGATGTTGAGGAACAGCCCGATCAGCAGGTAGTTGATCATCGGGATGAACAGGTAGTCGAGCAGCAGCGACCAACCGGCCAGAAAGCCGATGTTGGGGCCGAACGCCAGGTGGGTATAGGAGTAGGCCGAGCCCGCCACCGGGAAGCGTTTGACCATGAAGCTGTAGGACGTCGCGGTGAACAGCATGGCCAGCAGGGTCACCAGGTAGGCGCCTGCGGTGCGGCCACCGGTGAGCTCGGTGACGATGCCGTAGGTGGTGAAGATGGTCAGCGGCACCATGTACACCAGGCCGAAGAACACCAGGGCGGGCAGCCCCAGCACGCGGCGCAGTCGAGCGGTATCTGAAGTGCCAGGATGAGAGCGGTCGATAGAGGACATGGGTCGAACCTGCATTGTTTTTATTTTGATTGAGTCGATTTTTATCTGCTTATGTCGCCTGGATCAATGAAAAATTTGCCCTTATGGATTATTGGCCTGGATTTTTATCGGTATATGTGCATGGCTGCATGAGGTCTGTGCGGCGCTGCAATGAAGTCGACATGCTCTAGCCGTGCAGGGTCGCCTGGCCCTAGACTGCGCGCCTTGTGCATCACCCCTCGCAAAAGGACTTGGAATGCCCGTGCTCAACCGCTCCGTGCTGTATTACCTCGCCATCGCCCTGGTACAGGGGGCGCTGCTGCTCACCTTCATCCATTACCGCAACCCTGTGCTCGCGGTGTTCTGCGCCACGCTGGCCCTGGTGGGCGGCATCAATCTGCAACTGCTGGGCGGCGCGGTGCGTCAGCGCGGCACCTGGCTGCTGGTGGCCGGCCTGGCGTTGCTGATGGCCAGCGTGTCCGCCTGGCTGTATGCGCAATCGGCCGACGGCTGGCTATGGATGCGCTGGATACCGGCCTCGCTGGTGCTGGCCTATATCGGCGCGGCGTTCATCCTCAGTTGGCCGACCCGCGACGGCAATCGCCTGCGCTATCAGGACCTGTACCAGCACGCCTGGAACAATGCCTTCATCGTGCTGCTGGCGCTGCTGGTGACCCTGGCGTTCTGGTTGCTGCTGTGGCTGTGCGGGCGGCTGTTCACGATTCTGGGCGCGCCGGTGCTCAGCGATATCTTCGCCTCGCTCGAATTCATCTGCGTGTGCCTGCCGATCTTCTTCTCGCTGGGCATCCGCATGGGGCGCCAGAACGACAAGGCCATCGGCCTGCTGCGCAATGTGCTGCTCACCGTGTGTCGCTACCTGCTGCCGCTGTGTTCGCTGATTGCGGTGGTGTTCACCCTGGCGCTGGCGGTGACCGGGGTCGCGCCGATCTTCAACACCGGTTACTCCACCAGCATCCTGCTGTGCCTGGTGGGCAGTACGCTGTTTCTGCTCAACGGCGTGTTCCAGGACGGCGAGCACGATGCCGGTTATGCCAGGCCCCTGAAGCTGCTGGTGAACGCCAGCCTTGTGTGCCTGCCGCTGCTGATGGCGCTGGCGTGTTACTCGAGCTGGCTGCGCATCGACCAGTACGGCCTGACCCCGCAGCGCTTTCTGGCGATGCTGCTGATCGGCATCGCGCTGGTGCACAGCCTGGCCGCGCTGTGGGCCATTCGCCCGCGCCAGGCGGTGTGGCTGGGCAGCTTGCGGCGCAGCAACCCGTTGATCGCGCTGCTGAGTTTCGTGGTGCTGATGCTGGTGTTCACGCCGGTGCTCAACCCGTTGACCTACAGCGCCGCCAACCAGATGGAGCGGCTGTTGAGCGGGCGCACCTCGGCGGATGCGTTCGATGCGCGCGCATTGCGCCACCGGCTCGGCAAGCCGGGGATCGAGCAGTTCGAGCGGTTGTCGCGCCTGGTCAAGGAGGGGCAGATCCTGGATGCGCCAAGCCGCGAGCTGCTGGCCGATCGACTGCTGGAGGCCGAACCGGTGAGCATGTCGCCGCGTGAGTACGGACCCAAGCTGGAATGGATCGGGCCTGCGCCGGAGGACAGTGCGCAGATGCTCAACCTGACCCTGATCGAGAGCCAATGCGGCAGTTCGGGGTGTGCTGCCTGGCAGGTGGACCTGGATGACGATGGGGTCAACGAAGTGCTGGTGGTTCCCAAGCACGAGTACTCGACGTCGGCGTTCGTATATGCGCGTCACGAGGGCTTCTGGCGTGATTATGCGCGGGTGGACGGGATCGGCACGGGGCGCGCACTGATCGAGCAGATTCGGGCGGGCACGCTCAAGCTGGCGAAACCGCGCTACAAGACCCTGGTGATCGACGGGCGAGAACTGGGAATGATGCCTTACCCGCAGCGCGATTGAGTGCACCTGCCTGCAGGAGCCGGCCTTGCCTGCGAAAAGGCCGTTACAGGCAAAAAAAATCCCGGCACCTGGCCGGGATTTTCATTCAGCGCGATCAGCTGTTGGGCAGCAGCCGGCAGGTGATGCTCTTGATGTAGCGCGTTTCCGGGATCGCCGGGTGCACCGGGTGGTCCGGGCCCTGGCCGCCGCGTTCGAGCAGCTGCATGTTGCGATCCAGGTGGCGGGCGCTGGTCAGCAGGATGTTCTGCAGGTCGTCTTCGGGCAGGTGCATCGAGCACGAGGCGCTGACCAGAATGCCGTCCTTGCTCAGCAGGCGCATGGCCTGCTCGTTCAGGCGGCGGTAGGCGCCTTCGCCGTTCTTCAGGTCCTTCTTGCGCTTGATGAACGCGGGCGGGTCGGCCACGATCACGTCGAAACGCTCTTCAGCGGCCTTGAGCTCGCGCAGCGCCTCGAACACATCGCCTTCCACGCAGGTGACCTTCTCGGCAATGCCGTTGAGCGCCGCATTGCGCTCCACGCCATCCAGGGCAAAGCCCGAGGCATCCACACAGAACACCTCGCTGGCGCCGAACGCACCGGCCTGCACGCCCCAGCCACCGATGTAGCTGAACAGGTCGAGCACGCGCTTGCCTTTGACGTAGGGTGCCAGGCGTGCGCGGTTCATGCGGTGGTCGTAGAACCAGCCGGTCTTCTGGCCTTCCATCACCGGCGCTTCGAATTTGACGCCGTTCTCTTCCAGCGCCACCCACTCCGGCACCAGGCCGAACACGGTTTCGACGTAGCGGTTCAGGCCTTCGGCATCACGCGCCGCCGAGTCGTTCTTGAACAGGATGCCGGTGGGTTTGAGCACCTGCACCAGGGCGGCGATCACGTCGTCCTTGTGCTGTTCCATGGTGGCCGAGGCCAGCTGTACCACCAGGATGTCGCCGAAACGGTCGACCACAAGGCCCGGCAGCAGGTCCGAGTCGCCGTACACCAGGCGGTAGAACGGCTTGTCGAACAGGCGCTCGCGCAGCGACAGGGCCACGTTGATGCGGTGCACCAGCAGCGACTTGTCCAGGGCCAGCTTGGCGTCGCGCGACAGCAGGCGCGCGCAGATCAGGTTGTTGGGGCTCATGGCGACGATGCCCAGCGGCTTGCCGCCGGCACCTTCGAGCACCGCCTGGTCGCCGGCCTTGAAGCCATGCAGCGGGGTCGCGGCGACGTCGATTTCGTTGCTGTACACCCACAGATGGCCGGCGCGCAGGCGGCGGTCGGCGTTGGCTTTGAGGCGAAGGCTGGGCAGGGACATGACGTCGCTCCGGAAAAAAGAGCGGGAGTATAGCGCGTCGGCCGGGCACGCGGCTCGGCCGGCGACAAATAGCCGATCAGGCGCCCAAAGCGCGCAGCAGCTGGGTGTTGAAGGCGGGAATATCGTCGGGCTGGCGGCTGCTGATCAGGTTGCGGTCGATGACCACGGCCTGATCCTGCCACTGCCCGCCGGCATTGGTGATGTCGTCGCGCACGGTCTTGTAGCTGGTCATCTTGCGGCCCTTGACCAACTGGCTCGACACCAGCAGCCAGGCGCCATGGCAGATCACCGCCAGGGGTTTGCCGCTGGCGTCGTGGGCCTTGACCAGCTTCTGGGCGCCGGGGTCGATGCGTATGGTGTCGGAGTTCTGCACGCCGCCGGGCAGCACGATGGCGTCGTAGACCGCGACGTCGGCCTTGTCGAAGGTGTTGTCCACAGTGAAGTCGTCGGCGGGCTTGTCATGGTTCCAGCCCTTGACCGTGCCCGGTTTGGCCGAGAGGATGTCGACGCGCACGCCGCTTTGCTCGAGGGCCTGCTTGGGCCCGGTGAGTTCTACCTGCTCGAAGCCGTCGGTGACCAGCATGGCCACGCGCTTGCCGTTCAGTTGGGTCGTCATCTGCGTGCTCCTGTTGAGTTGAACCTGTAGTAAGCAGGCAGCCCTGGGGCAGGCAAAGTTCCTTCTGAATCCATCAACGGGTGTTTCCCGGCCCGCCTGCAGGGTTAGAATCGCCCTTCAGCCCCGAGTGTGTATCTATGTCCCAGGAACTTACCGCCGAACAGATCCAGCAAGCCCTGCAGGGCATCAGCGTACCGCCCCAGCCGCAGATCATGGTCGACCTGCAGTTCGAGCAGTACATGCCCGACCCGGACCTGGAGACCATCGCCAAGCTGATCTCCCAGGACCCGGGCCTTTCCGGCGCACTGCTCAAGCTGGTCAATTCGCCGTATTACGGGCTGACCAACAAGATCGCCTCGATCCAGCGCGCGGTGAACCTGCTGGGCAGCCGCTCGATCATCAACCTGATCAACGCGCAGTCGATCAAGGGCGAGATGAGCGACGACACCATCGTCACCCTCAACCGCTTCTGGGACACCGCCCAGGACGTGGCCATGACCTGCCTGACCCTGGCCAAGCGCATCGGCTCGCAGGCGGTGGACGAAGCCTATGCCCTGGGGCTGTTCCACGATTGCGGCGTGCCGCTGATGCACAAGCGCTTCCCCGACTACATGCATACCCTGGAGCAGGCCTACGCCGAGGCCGGCCCCGACAAGCGCGTGGTCGACACCGAGAACCGCACGTTCAACACCAACCACGCCGTGGTCGGCTACTACACGGCCAAGTCGTGGCGCCTGCCCGAGCACGTGAGTGCCGCCATCGCCAACCACCACAATGCCCTGGCGGTGTTCAGCGACGACTCGGCGCGCAACACCCAGCTCAAGAACCTGCTGGCCATCCTGAAGATGGCCGAGCACATCTGCAGCTCGTACCGGGTGCTGGGCAACCAGAGCGTGGACCACGAATGGAACACCGTCGGGCACCTGGTGCTCGACTACGTGGGCCTGTCGGAGTACGACTTCGAGAACCTCAAGCAGACCATCCGCGAAATGGGTGCGCACTGACCCATGCCCGAGCTACCTGAAGTCGAGACCACCCGCCGCGGCATTGCGCCGTACCTTGAAGGGCAGCGTGTCAGCCGTGTGGTGGTGCGTGAACGGCGCCTGCGCTGGCCGATACCCGAAGACCTCGACGTACGCTTGTCGGGGCAGCGCTTCGTGTCGGTGGAACGGCGTGCCAAGTACCTGCTGCTCAACGCCGAGGTGGGCACGCTGATCAGCCACCTGGGCATGTCGGGCAACCTGCGGCTGGTGGAGATCGGCCTGCCGGCGGCCAAGCACGAGCATGTGGACATCGAGCTGGAGTCGGGGCTGGCGCTGCGCTACACCGACCCGCGCCGGTTTGGCGCGATGCTCTGGACCCCCGACCCGTTGCAGCACGAGCTGCTGCTGCGCCTGGGCCCGGAACCGCTGACCGACCTGTTCGATGGCGAGCGGCTGTTCCAGCTGTCGCGCGGGCGCTCGATGGCGGTCAAGCCGTTCATCATGGACAACGCGGTGGTGGTGGGGGTGGGCAACATCTATGCGACCGAGGCGCTGTTCGCGGCGGGCATCGACCCGCGGCGCCCGGCCGGGGGCATTTCGCGGGCGCGCTACCTGCGCCTGGCCATCGAGATCAAGCGCATCCTGGCCGCCGCCATCGAGCGTGGCGGCACCACCTTGCGCGACTTCATCGGCGGCGACGGCCAGCCGGGCTACTTCCAGCAGGAACTGTTCGTGTACGGGCGCGGGGAAGAACCGTGCAAGGTGTGTGGCACGGTGCTGCGCAACGTGACCCTGGGCCAGCGCGCCAGCGTGTTCTGCCCGCGCTGCCAGACGTAGCGGCCTGTATCAGGCCTTGCCGGTGATCCTGCGGTACTTGGCCATCAGCTCGTCTTCGGTTTCCGGGTGCGCTTCATCCAGCGGGATGCAGTCGACCGGGCAGACCTGCTGGCACTGCGGTTCGTCGTAATGGCCAACGCACTGGGTGCACAGGTTGGGGTCGATCACGTAGATCTCTTCGCCCTGGGAGATGGCGGCGTTCGGGCACTCGGGTTCGCAGACGTCGCAATTGATGCAATCGTCGGTGATGATCAGGGACATGGGGACTCCGGCCGGGGCGTCAGGCCCGGGCATATGAAAACCAATGGGCACAATTGTGCCGCATTAACGCCCGCAGTGCACGCGGGCGCGGTTTTCGATGCGGGCGCGGTTACTTCTTGAAGCGCTCGGTGAGTGCGTCAGCCACTACCGGGTGCACGAACTTGGTGATATCGCCGCCCAGCGCCGCGATTTCGCGCACCAGGGTCGAGGATATGAACGAATAGCGCTCGGACGGCGTCAGGAACAGGCTTTCGACGTCGGGCGCCAGTTGCCGGTTCATGTTCGCCAGCTGGAACTCGTACTCGAAGTCCGAAACCGCGCGTAGGCCGCGAAGGAATACATTGGCCTGCTGCTCTTTGGCGAAATGCGCCAGCAGCGTGGAGAAGCCGATGACCTGCACGTTGGGCAGGTGCTTGGTGACCTCACGCGCCAGCTCTACCCGTTGTTCCAGGGGGAACAGCGGGTTCTTCTTGGGGCTGGCGGCGACCGCGATGATCACCTCGTCGAACAGCCGGGAGGCCCGCTCGACCAGATCGCCATGGCCTTTGGTAATAGGGTCGAATGTACCTGGGTACAACACTCGGTTCATCGCGTCGTCCTGGCAGGAGTGCGTTTGGGAGTCGGATGGTATCGCAGCAGCTGCGGTCGGCCAAGTCGCCATCGCCGGCTCAAGGCACTATAGACAGGCGTGATAATGCTTGTCACCCGCTGCAGGCCGAGTGTCTGGTGCCTTGAAAGTATCGACCCCATCGCGGGTCAGGCCCGCTGCCACAGGTAATGCACCTTTTTGTGGGAGCGGCCCTGACCCGCGATGGGGTCGCTGCAACGTCAGCGAATGAACAGACGATAGACCCACCGCTGCAGCGCCTTCCCATACGGCGGATAGATCAGCCGCGCCGCATTCACCCGCGACTTGGCGAACACCGCCCGGGCATGACTGAAGGTCTTGAAGCCCTCGTGCCCGTGGTAGTTGCCCATCCCCGACGGCCCGACCCCGCCAAACGGCAGGTCGTCCTGGGCCACGTGCAGCAGGGTGTCGTTCAGGCACACGCCGCCGGAATGGGTCTGCTCCAGCACCCGCCGCTGCTCGGCACGGTCGTGGCCGAAGTAGTACAGCGCCAGCGGGCGCGGGCGCTGGTTCACATAGGCCAGCGCCTCGGCCAGGCTGTCATAGGGCACCACCGGCAGCAGCGGGCCGAAGATCTCGTCCTGCATCACCTGCATGCTGTCATCGACCTGCAGCAGCACCTGCGGCGGCAGGCGCCGACCTTCGCGGGCTTCGCCGGGGTACAGGTCGAGCACGCTGGCGCCCTTGTCGCGGGCATCGCGCAAATAGCCTTCCAGGCGCGCCAGGTGACGCACATTGATGATCGCGCTGTAGTCCGGGTTGTTTCGCACCTGTGGATAAAACCGCAGCACTGCCTCGCGATAGGCCTGCACGAAGCCCTGCAGGCGCTCGCGCGGGACCAGCGCGTAGTCCGGGGCAACGCAGGTCTGCCCGGCGTTGAGGGTCTTGCCGAAGGCGATGCGCTCGGCCGCCTGGGCCAGCGGTACACTGGCCGACACGATGGCCGGCGACTTGCCGCCCAGCTCCAGGGTCACCGGGGTCAGGTTGGTGGCTGCCGCCGCCATCACCTGGCGGCCGATGCTGGTGGCGCCGGTGAACAGCAGGTGATCGAACGGCAGGCGCGAGAAGGCCTCGCCCACGCCAGCATCGCCCAGCACCACGCTGACCAGGTCGTCGGGAAACACTTCGCCCAGCAGGCGCTGAAGCAGCGCCGCGGTGGCCGGGGTGGCTTCGCTGAGCTTGAGCATCACCCGGTTGCCCGCTGCCAGCGCCGCGGTGAGCGGGCCGATGGCCAGAAACAGCGGGTAGTTCCATGGCACGATGATGCCCACCACGCCCAGCGGCTGGTACAGCACCCGCGCGCTGGCCGGCTGGAACGCCAGGCCCACCGTGCGCCGCACCGGCTTCATCCAGCCCTTGAGGTGGCGCTCGGCGTGGCGAATGCCCTGCACGCTGGGCATCAGTTCGGCCAGCAGGGTCTCGTCGGCGCTGCGCCCGGCAAAGTCGCGGTCGATCGCCGCGACCAGGGCCGACTGGTTCGCCAGCAGCAGCCGGCGCAGGCTGGCAAGCCACTGCAGGCGCTGCGCCGCCGGCGCCATGGGCAGCCCGGCAAAGGCCCGGCGCTGCTGTTCGAACAGGGTCTGGAGGGGCATGCGGGCTCCGTGGCAGGGCAAGTGTGCCTGGAGCATATACGCCGGTTGTGCAGGTGGTACATCCCGTGGCGGATACGCCGTAAGATAAGCCTATTCCTTCAAGCTCATGCCTTTGGAGCTGACCATGGCACCGCGCATCAAGACCCGCGAGCTCATCGTGCAGAACAGCCTCGAGCTGTTCAACCAGCAGGGTGAACGCAGTGTCAGCACCAACCACATTGCTGCGCACATGGAAATCTCGCCGGGCAACCTCTATTACCACTTCGCCAACAAGCAGGCGATCATCGCCGTGCTGTTCACCCAGTACGAGGCGCTGGTGGAAGGCTTTCTGCGCCCGCCCCAGGGGCGCGCCGCCACCGTCGAGGACAAGCGCTTCTACCTCGAGGCGCTGCTGTCGGCGATGTGGAACTACCGCTTCCTGCACCGCGACCTCGAACACCTGCTCGGCCACGACCCGACCCTGGCTGCGCGCTACCGACGTTTTTCGCAGCGCTGCCTGCTGCAGGGCCAGGCCATCTACCGAGGTTTCGTCGAGGCCGACATCGTGGCCATGGACACCGTGCAGATCGAATCGCTGACCCTCAATGCCTGGATCGTGCTGACCTCCTGGGTGCGCTTTCTGTGCACCACCCGCGAGCACTCCGCGCACCTGAGCGAAGAGGCGATCAAGCGCGGCGTGTACCAGGTGCTGGTGCTGGAGCTCGGTTTCGTCACCGCCAGCGCGCGCCCTGCAGTGGATGCGCTGTGCAAGGAATTCTACGTGCCGCTGGACCAGGCACTGGAACAGTAGGCCGCCCACCCCCTTTGAATCGATATGGAGACCGACATGCCACTCGCGCAACTGATCGCACCCCAGCAACTGGCAGAGCGCCTGGGCGCTCCGAAGCTGGTGATTCTCGATTGTCGCTTTGCCCTGGAAGACGTCGACTATGGCCAGCGCAGCTATGCCGAAGGGCATATCGCCGGCGCGCACTTCGCCGACCTGGAGCGTGACCTGAGCGGGCCGGTGGTCAAGGGCGTGACCGGTCGCCACCCCTTGCCCGACCCGCAGCAACTGATCCAACGGCTGCGCAGCTGGGGCATCGACAACGATAGCGACGTGGTGCTCTACGACGATGGCCCCGGAGCCTTTGCCGCGCGGGCCTGGTGGTTGCTGGCATGGCTGGGCAAGCGCGACGGGGTGGCGATCCTCGATGGCGGGCTCAAGGCCTGGCACGCGGCCGGGTTGCCGCTGAGCCTGGATGCCTGTGACAAGCGTGAAGGCAACTTCAGCGGGCAGCCCGATGCGAGCCTGGTGCTGGACGCCGCCGAGTTGGCCAATGGCCTGGGCACGCCCGACCTGACCCTGCTCGACGCCCGTGCGCTGCCGCGTTTTCGCGGCGAGGTGGAGCCCATCGACCCGGTGGCCGGGCATATCCCCGGTGCGCATTGCGCGGCCTTCACCGACAACCTGGGGCCCGATGGTCGTTTTCTGTCGCCCCAGCAGCTCAAGCAGCGCTTTGCCGCCTTGCTCGGTACGCGCCAGCCGCAGGCGCTGGTGGCCTATTGCGGCTCGGGGGTGACGGCCTGCCATAACCTGTTCGCCCTGGCCTTGGCCGGTTATCCGCTGGCACGGCTGTACGCCGGTTCGTGGAGCGAGTGGATCACCGACCCGCAGCGTCCGGTGGCCAAGGGCGACTGATCAGGCCCCGCTGGCCAGCCACTGTGGAATGCGCCGCTCCAGGTAGTAGCCGGGTTGGCGCAGGCTGCCGTCGACAAAGCCCACGTGACCGCCATGTCGGTGTAGCTCCAGGGTGGTCTGGCTGGCCAGTTCGGCGGCCCCTGGCAGGCTGTGGCTGAACACGAACGGATCGTCCTGGGCATGGATGATCAGCGTGGGCGTACGGTTTTCACCCAGGTAGTAGCGGCTCGACGAGCGCTGGTAGTAGTCGTGGGCGTCGCTGAAGCCGTTCAGCGGCGCGGTCACGCGGCCGTCGAAATCCCAGAAGGTGCGCAGGTTTTCCAGCGGGCCGAGGCGGTCCAGGGTTGCCAGGCCCTCATGGTGACCGTGGTGCTGGAAGTGGCGCTGCTTGTCCTTCACGTAGCCCAGCATGGCGCGCATGAAGTGCGCCTGGTACACCCGTGAAAACCCCAGGCCGATGCGATCGGCGCACTGGTCCAGGCGAAACGGCACCGACACCGCCACGGCCGCCTGCAGCTGGCTGGCCGTACCCGCTTCCCCCAGGTGCTTGAGCAGCACGTTGCCACCCAGCGAATAACCCACCGCGTACAGCGGTGCCTGCGGGCGCTGGGTGCGCAGGTGGGCGATGACTTCGGCCAGGTCTTCGCTGGCGCCGGAGTGGTAGCTGCGCGGCAACAGGTTCGGCTCGCCCGAGCATCCGCGCCAGTTGACCGCCACGCTGGCCCAGCCCTGCACCGCCAGGGCGCGCTGCAGGCCGATGACGTAATGGGAGGTCGACGAGCCGGTCAGGCCGTGCAGTACCACCACCAGTGGCGTGGTGGTGGCAAGCGGGCCGTGCCAGTCCAGGTCGAGGAAATCGCCGTCGGCCAGCCACAGGCGCTCGCGCCGATGTGCCAGCGGTGGCGACTTGCGCCAGAGCGGGCCCCAGAGCGTCTGCACATGGGGGTTGCGCAGGCCGGTTGCTGGCTTGAACGGGGGTGGGGTGGCGCTGGACATCGTCGAGGTCTCTTGAGCGGGCGGCAGACCCTGTGATCAGTGTATGTGCGCAAGCGCAGGTCTGCTGCCGCCAAAGCATATTCAGCAGGTGTCACTTCGGGCAAGGGCTGTCGGTTGGCGAGGCTGAGGTCGTGGAAGGGTGTGCTGGGCTGCTGAGGGTCAGCAGCCCTGTGGTGGTGCAGGCGGCACGCACAAGCCGGTTGGTGATCGGCGCCGTGCCTGGGGAGCGCCGGAGCACGATCAGGCAAAGCACCTCAGGCGGCGGCTGCAGTTTGCTGGAGGCGGGCGACGTTCAGCCGCGCTCCCACAAGGCATAGTGCACCTGACCGGCCTTCTTTTCCCGGTGCAGGCGCCAGTTGCCCGGCAGTTGCAGGGTCGACGGCGCGGTTTCGCTTTCGGTGTAGATCCACGCGTGCTCGGCCAGCCAGTGGCGCTCTTCGAGCAGTGCACAGGTGGCCGGCAGCAGGTCCTGGTGGAAGGGCGGGTCGAGGAACACCACGTCGAACGGGGCCTTGGGCTCGCCTTGCAGGTAGCGCACCACGTCGGTCTGGATCACCTGCCCGGTGGGGCAGCGCAGCAGCTCCAGGTTGTCCTTGAGGTTCTCGATGGCGGCGCGGTTGCTGTCCAGCGCCACGGCCGAGGCCGCGCCGCGCGACAGCGCTTCGAGAAACAGCGCGCCGCTGCCGGCAAAGGCATCCAGCACGAGGGCGCCCTCGATGTGCGCGGTCAGCCAGTTGAACAGGGTTTCGCGCACCCGGTCGGGGGTAGGGCGCAGGCCCGGTGCGTCAGGAAAGCTCAGGCGGCGGCTGCGCCACTCGCCGGCGATGATGCGCAACTGGCCCTGGCCGCCGTGGGCGGCGGCCTTGGATTTGGCGGATGGACTGGCCATTAATGCTCCGGTACGCCAAGCGGCTGCTCGGCGGGTTTGTCAGTGGGCGGTGGCAGCGGCTGTTGCGCCACCTTCGGCCCGGCGGTCACGATGACCATCTTGTCGGCGGCCAGGTGCTTGTTGAGGGCAGCACGCACCTGCTCGACGGTGAGGCTCTGGGACTTCTGCATGAAGTCCTCGAGGAAATTCAGCGGCAGGTCATAGAAGCCGATGGCCCCCAGTTGGCCGACGATGCTCGCATTGCTGGCGGTGGACAGCGGGAAGCTGCCGGCCAGTTCGCGCTTGGCATCGTCCAGCTCCTGCTGGGTGGGGCCGGTCTTGAGGTAGTCGCGCAGGATGTCCTGTACCAGCTTGAGCGTGCCTTCGCTGAGTTCGGCACGGGTCTGCAGGTTGATCATGAACGGGCCACGCACCTGCATCGGGCTGAATACCGAGTACACGCCGTAGGTCAGGCCGCGCTTTTCGCGCACTTCGCTCATCAGGCGGGTGCCGAAGGCGCCGCCGCCGAGGATCGAGTTGCCCAGCGACAGGGCCGCGTAGTCCGGGTCGGCGCGGTCGATGCCCAGCTGGGCCAGCATCAGGTGGGTCTGCTTGGACGGGAAGTCGATGTGGTTGACGCCGGGCTTGGGCTCGCTCGGTTGTGCCAGCTTGGGCAACGCCGGGCCCTTGGGCAGCGTGGCGGAGACCTGCGCGGCAATCGCCTCGGCTTCAGTGCGGCTGAGGTCGCCGACCAGTGCGATCACCACGTTGCCGGCGGCATAGGCCTTGGCATGGAAAGCGCGCAGCTGGTCCAGGGTGATCGGCGGGATGCTCCTGGCGTCGCCATCGCTGGGGTGCCCGTAGGGATGCTTGCCGTAGAGCTTCTCGAACAGCTCGATGCTGGCCAGCTTGCCGGGGTTCTGCTTCTGGTACTCGAAGCCGGCGAGCATCTGGTTCTTGATGCGCTTGAGCGCGTCTTCAGGGAAGGTCGGCTTGCCCACCACTTCGGCGAACAGCTTCAGGGCCGGCTCGCGCTTGTCCATGGCGCTCAGGCTGCGCAGCGAGGCCACCGCCATGTCGCGGTAGGCACCGTTGCCGAAGTCCGCGCCCAGGCCTTCGAAGCCGGCGGCGATGGCGCCGACGTCCTTGCCCGCCACGCCTTCGTTGAGCATGGCGTTGGTCAGGGTGGCCAGGCCCGGCAGGTTACCGTCCTGGCTGCTGCCGGCGGCGAAGGTCAGGCGCAGGTCGAACATCGGCAGTTCGTGGGCTTCGACGAACAGCACCTTGGCGCCTTCGGCGGTGTTCCAGGTCTTGATGTCGAGGTTGCGTCGGCTCGGTGCCTTGCCATCCAGCTCGGCCAGCGATTGCAGGTTGGCGCCGGGCTTGGCGGCCGCGGTGTCGGCATGGGCGGGGCCAGCCAGGCACACGGCGCTCAGCAGCAACGCGCCGAATACGCCGCGGCCCTTCGGGGTGTGGCGTGGGGTGGTGTGCTCAGTCATGCGCCTGCTCCTCGGGCAATACATGCGCAACGCTCAGGCGTTCGCGGGTGAAATAGGTGCGGGCGGCATTCTGGATGTCGGCCGGGGTCACGCTCTTGAGCTCGTCCAGCTCCTTGTCGATGAGCTTCCACGACAACCCGACGGTCTCCAGTTGGCCGATGGTGGTGGCCTGGCTGCTGATCGAGTCGCGGTCGTAGACCAGCCCGGCGATCACCTGGGCGCGCACGCGCTCCAGCTCTTCAGCGGTTGGCGGGGTGGTTTTCAGCTCGTCGAGCAGCTTCCAGACGCCGCTTTCGACCTCGGCCAGGGTCTTTTTCTTCTGCGTGTTGGGCACCGCGGAGAGCACGAACAGGCTGTCGCCACGGGTGAACGGGTTGTAACTGGCCGACGCGCCGGCCACCAGTTCCTGACCGCGTTCCAGGCGGGTGGCCATGCGCGCGCTGTAGCCGCCGTCGAGCAGGGCCGCGATCAGGCGCAGGGCGTGCACGCTGCGCGGGTCCTTGGCGGTGGCCAGGCCCGGCACGTTGAAGCCGTAGATCAGGCTCGGCAGTTGGGTGCGCACATGCACGGTGAGCTGGCGCAGGCCCGGCTCGGCCAGTTCCAGCGGCAGTTTGGCAGGGGGTGTGGCGCGCTTGGGGATGGCACCGAAGTAACGCTGGGCCAGGCCCTTGACCTCGTCGGCGGTGACGTCGCCGACCACTACCAGGGTGGCGTTGTTGGGCACGTACCAGGCTTCGTACCAGTGGCGCAGCTCTTCGACCTTCATGCGTTCGAGGTCGGCCATCCAGCCGATGGTCGGGGTGTGGTAGCCGCTGGCCGGGTGGGCCATGGCGCTGAACAGCTCCATGGCCTTGGAATTGGGCTGATCGTCGACGCGCAGGCGGCGCTCTTCCTTGATGACCTCGATTTCGCGGCTGAACTCTTCGGGCGGCAGGCGCAGGCTGCCCATGCGATCGGCCTCCAGTTCCAGGGCCACGCCCAGGCGGTCGCGGGCCAGCACCTGGTAGTAGGCGGTGTAGTCGTCGCTGGTGAAGGCGTTCTCTTCGGCGCCCAGGTCACGCAGGATGCGTGAGGCTTCGCCAGGCCCCAGCTTGTTGCTGCCCTTGAACATCATGTGTTCCAGGGCATGGGATAAGCCGGTCTGACCCGGGGTCTCGTAGCTGGAGCCGACCTTGTACCAGACCTGCGATACCACCACCGGGGCGCGATGGTCTTCACGCACGATGACCTTGAGGCCGTTGTCGAGGGTGAATTCATGGGTGGGCTGGACGTCGGCGGCAACCGCCACCAGGGACATGACAATTGTGCTGAGCAGCAGGCCGGCGGCGCGGCGGGCTAGAGCATTCATTGATGATTCAACCTGTAGGGCTGCCCGCATGGCCTTAGCGTCGGCGGGCTAGGAGGTGCTAGGATACTGATCCGGTTGCCTGACGACCATGCCTGTCGAGATCAAGCGTTGCAGGCGTCCCGACAAAATGTTGCGCATGAACCAGTCGGCTTGACCATAGTCTGTTCTGCGTTAGAAGAATTTTGAGGCGCCACACTGGCGCATCGCTACCCTGAGATAGCCGTCTTCCATGTTTGGTTCCAACGACGACAAAAAGACCCCGGCCGCGGCCGGTGAAAAGAAAGGCCTGTTCGGCTGGCTGCGCAAAAAGCCCCAGCAACCTGTTGTCGAACAGCCCGAAACCCCAGTGCCAGAGGCGCTGGAGCCTATCGCCCCGACTTTGCCTGAGCCGGTAGCCGTCGAGCCCGCCCCGGTCGCGAGCGCGCCCGTCGCCGTCGAGGATCACCCCAGCAGCCTGGTGCTGCCGGTGCCCGAAGAGCCGGTGGCGCTGGTGGCCGACCTCGAGCCCCACGTCCCCCCGCCGATTCCCGAGCGCCCAGCCCCCGAGCCTGCCCCGCAGTACGCTGCGCCCGAGCCTATGGAAGTGCCTGCGCCGCAGTACGCCGCGCCCGAGCCGGTGATCGAGCCTGTACCGCAGTACAGCGCACCCGAGCCGGTGATCGAGCCTGCCCCGCAGTACAGCGCACCCGAGCCGGTGGTCGAGCCGCCTGCAGTGGTGCCGCCCGCACCTGTTGCGGCCACCGAGGTCGCCCTGCCTGTTCCCGAGGCCGCCCCGTCGGCGCCTGAAACCACCACCAAGGCCGGCTTCTTCGCCCGCCTCAAGCAGGGCCTGTCCAAGACCAGCGCCAGTATCGGCGAGGGCATGGCCAGCCTGTTCCTGGGCAAGAAGGTCATCGACGACGACCTGCTCGAAGAGATCGAGACCCGCCTGCTGACCGCCGACGTCGGCGTCGAGGCCACCTCGGTGATCGTGCAGAGCCTCACCCAGAAGGTCGCACGCAAGCAGCTGGCCGATGCCGATGCCCTGTACAAGTCGCTGCAGGGCGAGCTGACCGACCTGCTCAAGCCGGTCGAACAGCCGCTGAAGGTGCATGCCGCGAACAAGCCGTTCGTGATCCTGGTGGTCGGCGTCAACGGCGCCGGCAAGACCACCACCATCGGCAAGCTGGCGAAAAAGCTCCAGCTCGAAGGCAAGAAGGTCATGCTGGCCGCCGGCGACACCTTCCGTGCTGCCGCGGTGGAGCAGCTGCAGGTATGGGGCGAGCGCAACCAGATCCCGGTCATCGCCCAGCACACCGGCGCCGACTCCGCTTCGGTGATCTTCGACGCGGTGCAGGCGGCCAAGGCGCGCAACATCGACGTGCTGATCGCCGACACCGCCGGTCGCCTGCACACCAAAGACAACCTGATGGAAGAGCTGAAGAAGGTTCGCCGCGTGATCGGCAAGCTGGACGCCGACGCGCCGCACGAGGTGCTGCTGGTGCTGGACGCCGGCACCGGGCAGAACGCCATCAACCAGGCCAAGCACTTCAACCAGAGCGTGGAGCTCACCGGCCTGGCGCTGACCAAGCTCGACGGCACCGCCAAGGGCGGGGTGATCTTCGCCCTGGCCAAGCAGTTCGGCCTGCCGATCCGCTACATTGGTGTGGGCGAAGGCATCGATGACCTGCGCACCTTCGAAGCCGAGCCCTTCGTACAAGCCTTGTTTGCCGAGCGGGAGCCTTCATGATCCGATTCGAACAGGTCGCCAAGCGTTACCCTAACGGTCACGTTGGCCTGCATGAATTGAGTTTTCGGGTGCGTCGGGGCGAGTTCCTGTTCGTCACCGGCCATTCCGGCGCGGGCAAGAGCACCTTGCTGCGCCTGCTGCTGGCCATGGAGCGCCCGACCAGCGGCAAGCTGCTGCTGGCCGGCCAGGACCTTGGTCAGATCAGCAACGCGCAGATCCCGTTCCTGCGTCGCCAGATCGGCGTGGTGTTCCAGAACCACCAGCTGCTGTTCGACCGTACCGTGTTCAACAACGTCGCCCTGCCGCTGCAGATCCTGGGCCTGTCCAAGGTCGAGGTGGCCAAGCGTGTGGACGCGGCGCTGGAGCGTGTGGCCCTGTCGGACAAGGCCCAACTGTTCCCCGGCGACCTGTCCACCGGCCAGCAGCAACGGGTGGGCATTGCGCGAGCCATCGTGCACCGTCCGGCCCTGTTGCTGGCGGATGAACCCACCGGCAACCTCGACCCGCGCCTGGCGGCCGAGATCATGGGTGTTTTCGAAGATATCAACCGCCTGGGCACCAGCGTGCTGATCGCCAGCCACGACCTGGCGCTGATCGCGCGCATGCGCCATCGCATGCTGACCCTGCAGCGCGGCCGCTTGATCGGCGATGGGGAGGCCGGGCAATGAGTGCAACACGTAGTCCCAAGGTGTCCGAGCGGGTGGCCCCTGCGGCAGCCGAGCCAAGCCCTCAGAAACAGAAAAAGCGCCGTGATGATGACGATGACGGCCCGGATTTCAGCACGCTGCTGCACGCCTGGCTGGAAAGCCATCGCTCCAGCCTGCTCGACAGCCTGCGTCGCCTGGGCAAGCAGCCGATCGGCAGTTTCTTCACCTGCCTGGTGATGGCCGTGGCCCTGAGCCTGCCGATGGGGTTGTCGCTGCTGCTGAGCAATGTCGAGCGCCTGGGCGGCTCGTGGCAGCGTGCAGCGCAGATTTCGCTGTACCTCAAACTTGACGCCAGCGTGAGCGAAGGCGAAGCCCTGCGTACCCAGATCAAGGGCATGCCGGGGGTGGCCGATGCCGAGTATGTCAGCCGTGAACAGGCCCTCGACGAGTTCCAGCAGCAGTCCGGGCTGGGCGAGGCCTTGCGCGAGCTGCCGGAGAACCCCTTGCCTGGCGTGGTCGTGGTGACCCCGGCCGAAGTCGACAAGCCAGCGCTGGAGGCCCTGCGCCAACGCCTGGCCGAACTGCCCAAGGTGGAACTGGCCCAGCTCGACCTGGTGTGGGTGGAGCGGCTGGCGGCGATCCTCAAGCTGGGTGATCGCTTTGTCTTCGGCCTGACCGTGCTGCTGGTGTCGGCGCTGCTGCTGGTCATTGGCAACACCATTCGCCTGCATATCGAGAACCGCCGTACCGAAATCGAGGTCATCAAGCTGGTGGGCGGTACCGATGCCTACGTGCGCCGGCCGTTCCTGTACATGGGCGCGCTGTATGGCCTGGGGGCAGGCGTACTGTCCTGGGGGGTACTGGCGTTCGGCCTCAACTGGCTGGATGACGCGGTCGTCGGCCTGTCGGGTCTATACGGCAGCGATTTCTCGCTGGCCGGGGTGCCGCCTGCCGATGGTCTGTCGCTCTTGCTTGGGGCGGTGCTGTTAGGGTATATCGGTGCTTGGATTGCGGTCGCTCGGCATCTGCGTGAGCTTGCACCGCGATAGTGTCTTCCAGCCGTCATTGACTATCGTGTATTTCGGGAACTTGTTTCGCGGTTCCCGGTCAATGATGGCAGTGCCTGATGGCACAATTCAGTGAGTCGGAGGTTTTTTCGTATGACCACTTCGTTGCAACCTGCCTATGCCTTGGTCCCGGGTGCGAACCTGGAGGCCTATGTGCACACGGTCAACAGCATTCCATTGCTGACGCCCGAGCAGGAGCGTGAACTGGCCGAGAGTCTCTACTATGAGCAGGATCTGGGGGCGGCTCGGCAGATGGTGCTCGCCCACCTGCGTTTTGTCGTACATATCGCGCGTAGCTATTCGGGCTACGGGCTGGCCCAGGCCGACCTGATTCAGGAAGGCAACGTTGGCCTGATGAAAGCGGTCAAGCGTTTCAACCCCGAGATGGGTGTGCGCCTGGTGTCCTTTGCCGTGCACTGGATCAAGGCCGAAATTCACGAATTCATCCTGCGCAACTGGCGCATCGTCAAGGTCGCGACCACCAAGGCGCAGCGCAAGCTGTTCTTCAACCTGCGCAGCCAGAAGAAGCGCCTGGCCTGGCTGAACAACGATGAAGTGCATCGTGTGGCCGAAAGCCTGGGTGTGGAGCCGCGTGAAGTGCGCGAGATGGAAAGCCGCCTGACCGGTCAGGACATGGCCTTCGACCCGGCCAGCGAGGCGGACGACGACAGCGCGTTCCAGTCGCCGGCCAACTACCTCGAAGACCACCGTTACGACCCGGCGCGTCAGCTGGAGGATGCGGACTGGAGCGACAGCTCCTCGAACAACCTGCACGAGGCGCTGCAAGGCCTGGACGACCGTAGCCGCGACATCCTGTACCAGCGCTGGCTGGCCGAAGAGAAGGCCACGCTGCATGACCTGGCGGCCAAGTACAGCGTGTCGGCCGAGCGTATCCGGCAGTTGGAGAAGAATGCGATGAACAAGGTGAAAGCCCTGATCGCTGCCTGATCTGCGGGACCCTGAGGGCCCCTTCACCGGCAAGGCCGGCTCCTACAACAATCCCTGTAGGAGCCGGCCTTGCCGGCGAAGGGGCCCTCTTTGTTTCAGTTGGCCCAGGGCGCCTTGCGCGGCTCATCCAGTTGCACCAGGTAGCCGCTGCCGCCCAGCTGGCTCATCTGCTGACGAATCCACGCCGCCCGTCGCGCCACATAGCTGCTGGGCCGGCTTGCGCTCCAGTTGCGCGGGCTGGGCAGCACCGCCGCCAGCAGGCTGGCCTGCTGGCGCGTCAGCTTGCTCGCATCGGTACCGAAGTGATGGCGCGCCGCGGCCTGGGCGCCGAACACGCCGTCATCCCACTCGGCGCTGTTGAGGTACACCTCCAGAATGCGCTCCTTGGACCACAGCAGCTCGATCAGTGCGGTAAACCATGCCTCCAGCCCTTTGCGCAGCCAACTGCGGCCGGCCCACAGGAACTGGTTCTTGGCCACCTGCTGACTCAGCGTGCTGGCGCCGCGAAGCGTGCCGCCACGCTCGTTGTGTGCCAGTGCGGCCTGGATGGCATTGAAGTCGAAACCCCAGTGCCCGGCGAACTTCTGGTCCTCGCCGGCAATCACCGCCACCTTCAGTTCATCGGAAATCTCGCCCCATGGGCGCCAGTCGCGTTGCAGGTCGATGGGCTGGCCGTCGACCCACGATTCCACCTTGCGCTCGACCATCAGCATGGTGCCCGGCGGCGGTACCCAGCGAAACAGCAGCACCAGCAACACGCTGGCAACGGCGAACCAGAGCAGGGCGCGGGTGAGGCGGCGGATCAGGGATGAAAGCATAGAGATGGCTTGGCCGAACCGAATGAGCGGGCCATTATACAGACCCTGTGCCCCCAAGGAGTCTTGCGCATGCTTCGCAGCTTTCTGTTGCTCGCCGCCTTTTTCGGCTTTACCGGCGTGGCCCTCGGTGCCTTCGCCGCCCATGGCCTCAAGGGCCGCCTGAGCCAGGAGTACCTGGCGATCTTCCATACCGGCGTCACCTACCAGCTGGTGCACGCCCTGGCCCTGCTGGGCGTGGCAGTGCTCTGGGCGCACCTGCCTGGGCGACTCACGGCCTGGGCCGGTGGTCTGTTCTGCCTGGGCATCGTGCTGTTTTCCGGTAGCCTGTACCTGTTGACCCTGAGTGGCATCGGCAAGCTCGGCATCATCACCCCTTTTGGCGGCCTGGCCTTCCTCGGCGGCTGGCTGTGCCTGGGCCTGGCGGCCTGGCGCCTGGGTTGACCCGCGGGTCCGGATCGAGACGAATGGCGCCGCTTGGCCTTGGGTTCAGCCCCGGATAGGGGCTAGAATGCGGGCCCCTAAAAACAATGGCGGCCGTGCGCATGCGCATTCAACTGAACGGTGAACCTTTCGAATTGCCCGACGGCGAAAGCGTCGCGGCCCTGCTGACCCGGCTCGACCTCGCAGGTCGCCGGGTGGCGGTGGAGCTGAACCTGGACATCGTGCCGCGCAGCCAGCACGACGCCACCGCCCTGCGCGAAGGCGACCAGGTCGAGGTGGTTCACGCCATCGGCGGCGGCTAGGCCCACGCGCTTCACCTGCAAGTCCCTCAACCTTCAAGAGGATTACCGATGAGCAATGTTCGTAGCGACAAGCCCTTCACGCTGGCCGGTCGTACCTTCCAGTCGCGCCTGCTGGTCGGTACCGGCAAGTACCGCGACATGGAAGAAACCCGCCTGGCCATCGAGGCCTCGGGTGCCGAGATCGTCACCGTCGCCGTGCGCCGTACCAACCTGGGCCAGAACCCGGGCGAGCCGAACCTGCTCGACGTGCTGCCACCGGACCGCTACACCATCTTGCCGAACACCGCCGGCTGCTACGACGCGGTCGAGGCCGTGCGCACCTGCCGCCTGGCCCGCGAACTGCTCGACGGGCACAACCTGGTCAAGCTCGAAGTGCTGGCCGACCAGAAGACGCTGTTCCCCAACGTGATCGAAACCATCAAGGCCGCCGAAGTGCTGGTCAAGGACGGTTTCGACGTGATGGTCTACACCAGCGACGACCCGATCATCGCGCGTCAGCTGGCCGAAATCGGCTGCATCGCGGTCATGCCGCTGGCAGGCCTGATCGGTACGGGCCTGGGCATCTGCAACCCGTACAACCTGCGCATCATTCTCGAGGAATCGAAAGTGCCGGTGCTGGTCGATGCCGGTGTGGGTACCGCGTCGGACGCCACCATTGCCATGGAAATGGGCTGCGAGGCAGTGCTGATGAATTCAGCCATCGCCCATGCCGAACAACCGGTGATGATGGCCGAAGCCATGAAGCACGCCATCGTGGCAGGCCGCCTGGCCTACCTGGCCGGCCGCATGCCGAAAAAACTCTATGCCAGCGCCTCGTCGCCGCTGGATGGTCTGATCAAGTAAGAGCCCCTGATGACTGAATCGCAAGAATCGCCGATCACCGCCGAAGGCGAAGAACGCCAACACCGCCGCATCAAGAGTTTCGTGATGCGTGCCGGGCGCATGACCGAAGGCCAGCAGCGCGGCCTGGACCAGGGCGCGCCGCTGTTCGTGCTGCCACTGGCCGACAGCCCGGTGGATTACGACCAGGTGTTCGGCCGTTCGGCGCCGCGCACCCTGGAGATCGGCTTCGGCATGGGCCATTCCCTGCTGGAGATGGCTGCCGCCGCGCCCGAGCAGGACTTCATCGGTGTCGAAGTGCACCGCCCGGGCGTGGGCGCGCTGCTCAATGGCGTGCTGACCCAGGGCCTGCAGAACCTGCGGGTGTATGACTGCGATGCCATCGAAGTGCTGAACAAGTGCGTGGCCGACAACAGCCTGGACCGCCTGATGCTGTTCTTCCCGGACCCGTGGCACAAGAGCCGTCACCACAAGCGTCGCATCGTACAGCCGGAATTTGCCGAGCTGGTGCGCAGCAAGCTGAAGGTGGGCGGCGTGTTCCACATGGCGACCGACTGGGAACCGTACGCCGAGTACATGCTGGAAGTGATGAATGTCGCGCCGGGGTACAGGAACCTGGCCGAAGACGGCAAGTGCGTACCTCGCCCTGCCGAGCGTCCGATCACCAAGTTCGAACGCCGTGGCGAGCGCCTGGGGCATGGGGTGTGGGATCTGAAGTTCGAAAAACTGGCCTGATTGCCGGTGAGCGCTGCGCGCTCGAATCGCGGGTCAAGCCCGCTCCCACAGGTACAGCGCTGACCTCGAAATCAGCGTAGTACCTGTGGGAGCGGGCTTGACCCGCGATGCTTCTAGCGGCGGTCTGCGACCACGCCAAGCAACACCAGCACCACCAGCAGCACCGGCGCCAGTGCATAGTTGTTGAACTGGCTCAGCCCGCGTACCACCCACGGCGTGGCATAGATCAACGCCGCACCACTGCCGATCAGCACCAGCAGGGCCATGAACGGCACGCGCAACGCACCTGCCAGCCCGCCCAGGCGCTGTTCGACCCAGCCCTTGATGTCGGTGCCGAACAACACCAGCAGACAGCCTACAAGCGCCAGAGAGATCTCCGACAGGTTACTGCGGCTCCAGCGGGAGACGGTCGAGAGCAGGTCGAGTACCAGGTCCATTCGCTATCCTTAGGTCAAGAAATACTGCAGCAGGTCGTTGAGAAACAGCTGGCCCCGCGGTGTCGCCACCAGCCGCGTCGGTTCGACCTGCAAAAGGCCCTTTTGTTCGGCTTCACGGCGCGCCGCCGCCAGTTGTTCCAGCGGCAGGCCGGTACGCTGCGCGAACAGCGCAGCCTCCACGCCCTCGGTCAGGCGCAGGGCGTTCATCAGGAACTCGAACGGCAGTTCGTCCACCGCCAGCAGCTTGTCGCCCGCCTTGAACGCCTTGGCCGGGTTCAGGTAGTCCTTGGGCAGCCGGGTCTTCCAGGTGCGCACGATGCGCCCGTCCGGGTGGCTGAGCTTGCCGTGGGCACCGGCGCCGATGCCGATGAAGTCGCCAAAGCTCCAGTAGTTGAGGTTGTGCCGCGCCGGGCGCCCTGGCTGGGCGTAGGCCGACACTTCGTACTGGCGGTAGCCGTGCTCGGCCATCAGCGCCTGCCCGGCCTCCTGGATATCCCACAGGATGTCGTCCTCGGGCAGCAGCGGCGGCTGGTTCCAGAACACCGTGTTCGGCTCCAGGGTCAACTGGTACCACGACAGGTGGGTAGGGTTGAGCGCGATGGCCTGGCGCAGGTCGCCCAGCGCATCGTCCAGCGACTGGTCGGGCAGGCCGTGCATCAGGTCCAGGTTGAAGTTGTCGAACCCCGCCGCACGCGCCATGCCGGCCGCACGAACCGCCTCGTCACCGTTGTGGATGCGCCCCAGCGCCTGGAGCTTGGCCTGCTGGAAGCTCTGCACGCCGATCGACAGGCGATTGATGCCCAGTTGCCGGTAGGCCTTGAACTTCTCCTGCTCGAAGGTCCCGGGGTTGGCCTCCAGGGTGATCTCGATGTCGGCGGCGAACGGGATGCGTTGCTCCACGCCCGCCAGCAGGCGGCCCAGCGCACGGGCACTGAACAGGCTCGGGGTACCGCCGCCAAAGAAGATCGAGCTGATCGGTCGCCCGTACACCGCGCCCAGCTCCTGGTCGAGGTCGGCGAGCAGGGCGTCGACGTAGGCCTCTTCCGGCAGCTGCGGGGTGGCGGCATGGGAGTTGAAGTCGCAGTACGGGCATTTGCGCACGCACCACGGGATATGGATGTACAGCGACAGCGGCGGCAGCTGCGCGAGTGCCGCCCGTGGTGCGTTGGAGCTGAAGCCAGCCTCGCCCAGATGCAGTGGCTGTGCCGGCGTGCGGTCGGTCATTGCAGGCCCAGGCGCTGACGCAGCAGGCTCATGGCGCGGGCGCGGTGGCTGATCTGGTTCTTGTCGGCGGGGCTCAGCTCGGCGCTGGAGCAGTCGCGCTCCGGTACCCAGAACAGCGGGTCGTAGCCAAAGCCGTGGGCACCGCTGGCCTGGTGCAGGATGCGTCCATGCCACAGGCCCTCGCACAGGATCGGCAGCGGGTCGTCGGCATGGCGTACCAGCGCCAGCACGCACACGAACTGCGCGCCGCGCTCGGCGTCCGGCACGTCCTTGAGTACCTCGAGCAACTTGGCGTTGTTCGCCGCGTCGCCCTGGCCATCGGCGTAGCGCGCCGAGTAGATGCCCGGCGCACCACCGAGAAAGTCCACCGCCAGGCCCGAGTCGTCGGCCAGGGCCGGCAGCCCGGAGATACGTGCGGCATTGCGCGCCTTGAGGATGGCGTTCTCGACGAACGACAGGCCGGTTTCCTCCGGCTCGACGCTGCTGAATTCGCCAATCGAACGCAGTTGCACGGTGTCACCGAGCATGGCCTGCAGTTCCTTGAGTTTGCCGGCGTTGTGGCTGGCCAATACGAGTTGCTGGATGTTCATCATTCGCCTGGGAAGAGCTCTTGGTTGAAACTGATGGTCTCGGTCTTGCCACCAATTGCAACATTGATCGTGAAGGTGCGGGTTTCCTGCTGCTCCACCGGGAACTGGGCGATGTAGTAGATCGCGCCCTGTTCGGTGATCTGCTTGAAGCTGAGCGGCACCGTGCGGCTGCTCAGGTCCTTGACGCTGCCGCTGACCTGGGTCACCTGCGGCTTGCCGGCCTTGATCACCGACACGTTGATCACGCCCTGGTTCTTGCTGCGCACCAGTTGCGCCGCCTTGGCGATGTCCGGCTGCAGGAAGGTGGAGATGAAGGTGCTGTAGTGCACCGTGGTGTCACCGAAGACTTCCTTGCGCTCGCCCTTGATCGCATCGGCAGCAAGCGCCGTGGTGCTCAGGCAGGCAACCAGTAAAAAGCTCGACAAGCGACCCATGATCTGTCTCCTCCAGTGTGGGTTGTTCAAACCGCGACCTTGTGTTCCTGCAGGCCCGGGCTGCTGACACGGTAAATGCCGATCTCCCCTAGAAGATTAGGCCATAGCTTGCTCGCCCACCCATGCCGGTGCATATGGTCGACCGCCAAGCGGTCGAGCACCTGGGCGCGACGTTCGCTGCACAGCGCCTCGAAATCCTCGAAGGTGCAGAAGTGGATGTTCGGCGTGTTGTACCAGGTATACGGCATGAAGTCCGACACTGGCATGCGACCCTTGGTCGCCAGGTACCAGCGGCAGCGCCAGTGGCCGAAGTTGGGGAAGGTGATGATGCACTGGCGGCCCACGCGCAGCATTTCGTCGAGGATCCGGTCGGGGTACTCCACGGCCTGCAGGGCCTGGGTCATGACCACCACGTCGAAGCTGTTGCTGGCGAAGTTGCCCAGGCCCTTGTCCAGGTCCTGCTCGATGACGTTGACGCCCTTGGCCACGCACTGGGCGATGTTGTCGGGGTCGATTTCCAGGCCGTAGCCAGCCACCTGCTTGGTGTCACGCAGCGAGGCGAGCAGCTCGCCAGTACCGCAACCGAGGTCGAGTACCCGGCTGCCGGCGGGGATCCAGTCTTGGATGATTTCCAGGTCGGCTCTCATGGGGTCCTCAGCAGACGATGCGGTTCATGTAGTTCGTGAATCCCGTGATGTAGCGCGGGGTCGGGATCAGGAAGGCATCGTGGCCATACGGCGAGTCGATATCCAGGTAGCACACGTTCTTGCGCGCGGCGATCAGCGCATCGACGATCTCCCGCGAGCGCGCCGGCGAGAAACGCCAGTCGGTGGTGAACGACATCACGCAGTAGTCGGCGGTGACGTGGGCCAGGGTCGCGGCCAGGTCGCCGCCGTGGCTGGCGGCGGGGTCGAAGTAGTCCAGCGCCTTGGTCATCAGCAGGTAGGTGTTGGCATCGAAACGCCCGGAGAACTCCTCGCCCTGGTAGCGCAGGTAGCTTTCGACCTGGAACTCGACGCTGTGAAAGTCGTAGTTGAGCTTGTCGCTCTTGAGCTCGCGGCCGAATTTCTCGCCCATCGAGTCATCCGACAGGTAGGTGATGTGCCCGACCATGCGCGCCAGCATCAGCCCGCGCTTGGGGATCACGCCTTCGGCCTGGAACGAGCCGCCGTGGAACTCGGGGTCGGTGAGGATGGCCTGGCGCGCCACTTCGTTGAAGGCGATGTTCTGCGCCGACAGCTTGGGTGCCGAGGCGATGTCCAGGCAGTGGCGCACGCGGTCGGGGTAGGTGATGGTCCATTGCAGCGCCTGCATGCCGCCCAGGCTGCCGCCCACCACGGCGGCCCACTGGCCGATGCCCAGGCGATCGGCCAGGCGCGCCTGGCTGTGCACCCAGTCTTCCACGGTGAGTACCGGGAAGTCGGCGCCGTAGGGCTGGCCGGTGGCCGGGTTGACGCTGCTGGGGCCGGTGCTGCCGTTGCAGCCGCCGAGATTGTTCAGGCTGACCACGAAGAAGCGGTTGGTATCGATCGGCTTGCCCGGCCCGATGCAGCTGTCCCACCAGCCCGGCTTGCGGTCGTCGGGGCTGTGGTAGCCGGCGGCATGGTGATGCCCGGACAGGGCATGGCAGATCAGCACGGCATTGCTGGCCGCGCTGTTGAGGGTACCGTAGGTTTCAAAGACCAGCTCGTAGCTGGCCAGCGAGCGACCGCAGGCCAGGGCCAGGGGCTCATCGAATCGCGCCAGTTGCGGTACTACCAGACCGACCGAATCTTCGGGAAAGACAGTGGACATCGACCCTGCTCACGCTTGAATGAGGCGTAAGTCTAAAGACCGCCACCCCCAGCGGCAAGCAACATGGCGCGGCTTGCGGCCGGGGGTGGTGCGGGTCAGATCATGCGGAACAGTTCCTGCGGCATTCCGGCGTAGGCGGCCAGCGGCGGCATCACGAACGACTGGATCACCTGGATCGCCAGGAAGGCGAAGATCGGCGAAATATCCAGGCCTCCGAGGTTGGGCACCAGCTTGCGAAACGGTGCCAGCACCGGCTCGCTGATCTGGTAGGCCAGCTCGGCGGCGGGGTTGTGGCTGCCGGGGGCGATCCACGACACGATCACCATCACGATCATCGCGACCCAGAAGATCTTCAGGAACAGCGAGGTGACGCCGATGACGGCCCACATCAGCAGGTGCGGGATGTCGCCGAAGGTGCCGTAGGTGACCATCAGCACGAACGCCATCAGCAGCGCCTGGATCACGATCGACAGGATCAGCGATGAGGTGTCCAGCCCGAACACGCTGGGGATGACGCGCCGGATCGGCTTGAGCAGCGGCTGGGTGGCGCGCACCGCGAACTGGCTGAGCGGGTTGTAGAAGTTGGCCTTGACCAGCTGCAGCACGAAGCGCAGCAGCACGATGACCAGGTACAGGCTGACCAGTGTTTGCACCACGAAGATCGCGGCGCCCGAAAGTGCATTCATGCAGAGCTCCTTAGTTGCCCAGTTGTTCGGCCATTTCGGCCGAGCGGTGCGCCGCGGCGCCCAGTGCTTTTTCTACCAGCGCCTCGAACCCGTTGGCCTGGAACGACTTGATCGCCGCCTCGGTGGTGCCATTGGGGGAGGTGACGCGCCGGCGCAGTTCGCTGGCCTCGACATCGCTGGCCACGGCCATGTGCGCCGCGCCCAGGGCGGTTTGCAGGGTCAGCCGGGAGGCGACGTCGCGGGGCAGGCCGAGTTTTTCGCCGGCTGCGGTCATCGCCTCGATCAGCAGGAAGAAATACGCCGGGCCGCTACCGGAGACCGCGGTCACTGCATCCAGTTGCTGTTCGCTGTCGACCCACAGGGCCACGCCCACTGCCGAGAGCAGTTGCTCGGCTTCGGCGCGTTGTTCGGCCGATACCTGCTCGGTGGCGTACAGACCGCTGACGCCCTGGCGCAGCAGCGCCGGGGTGTTGGGCATGCAGCGTACCAGCGGTTGCTCGCCCAGCCAGTTGCGCAGGCTGGCGCAGGTGATGCCGGCAGCAATCGACACCACCAGCTGGTTGGGCTTGAGGCTTGGCTTGAGCGCCTGGCACACCGCCTTCATGGCTTGCGGCTTGACCGCGATCAGCACCACGTCGGCGCCATCGACGGCCTGGGCGTTGTCTTCGAACAGCTGGATGCCGTGTTCGGCGTGCACCCTGGCGCGCGTCTCGGCACCCGGGTCGCTGGCGCGGATCTGCGCGGCGTCCACACCCTGGGCGCGCAAGCCGCCGATCAGGCTGGCGGCCATGTTGCCGGCGCCGATGAAGGCAATTCGGGTCTTGCTCATGTCAGGTCCTTGGTTGAAGAAGGTGAACGATGCATGGGTCAGGCCTGGCCGTAGTCGCGGGCACCGAACAGGGCGGTGCCGATGCGCACCCAGGTCGCGCCCTGGGCAATCGCTGCTTCCAGGTCGTGGCTCATGCCCATCGACAGGGTGTCCAGGCCCAGGTTCAGGCTGTCCTGCAATTGGCGTACACGGGCGAATGCCGCCGCCTGGGCGGCCGGGTCGTCGGTGGGTTCGGGAATCGCCATCAGGCCGCGCAGCTTCAGGTGCGGCAGCGCCGCGATGGCCTGGGCCAGCGCCGGCAGCTCGTCGGGGTTGCAGCCCGATTTGCTGGCCTCGCCGCTGACGTTGACCTGCACGCACACATTCAGTGCGGGCAGCCCGGCAGGGCGTTGTTCGCTGAGGCGTTGTGCGATTTTCAGTCGGTCCACCGAATGTACCCAGTCGAAGTGCTCGGCGATTGCTCGCGTCTTGTTCGATTGAATGGGGCCGATGAAGTGCCAGGTCAAGGGCAGGTCGGTCAATTCGAGCTGCTTGGCCAGGGCTTCCTGCAAGTAGTTTTCGCCCACGTCGCGCACGCCGGCCGCATACACTTCGCGTATCGCGGCAGCCGGCTTGGTCTTGCTCACGGCCAGCAGGCGGACCTGCCCGGGGTCACGCCCGGCGGCCTGTGCAGCGCTGCGGATGCGGTCGGCAAGCGTGGAAAGGTTGTCTGCTATGGTGGACATGGATCAACGCCAGCGGCTGTTCGGGTCTGCGGCATTCTACCTGCTTGGCGATGTTTGGGGAGTGTTATGGACATGACCGGGCTGATGGCCCTGGCGCTCAGGGAAGGCGCCTCCGATCTGCACCTGGCGGCCGGCAGTGCGCCGATGATCCGCCGTGACGGGCAGATGCAGCCGCTGGGGCCGGCGGCGTTGAGCAGCGACAACCTGCATGCCCTGCTGGCGCAGCTCATGAGCCCACAGCAGCAGGAGGACTTCGCCAGGCTGCAGGACCTGGACTTTGCCGTGGCCGTGCCCGGGCTGGGGCGCTTTCGGGTCAACGCCTTCGTGCAGGTGCGCGGGCCGGCGGCGGTGCTGCGCCTGATACCCGACCAGGTGCCGACGCTGGCGAGCCTGCAGCTGCCGGAGGTGTTTCGTCGCATTGCCGAGTCGCCGGCCGGGCTGGTGCTGGTGACCGGCCCTACCGGCTCAGGCAAGTCGTCCACCCTGGCGGCGCTGGTCGATCACCTCAACCGCGAGCGCGCCGTGCACATTCTGACCCTGGAAGACCCGCTCGAATTTATCCACAGCCCGCTGCGCAGCCAGCTCAGCCAGCGTGAGATGGGGCGTCACAGCCAGGGGTTCGCCCAGGCGCTGCGGGCTGCGCTGCGCCAGGACCCGGACGTGATCATGCTTGGCGAGCTGCGCGACCTGGAGACGATCCGCCTGGCCCTGACCGCCGCCGAAACCGGCCACCTGGTGCTGGCGACCCTGCACACCGCCTCGGCGGCCAAGGCCATCGACCGGCTGGTGGACGTGTTTGCCGCGCAGGAGAAGGCCCTGGTGCGCACGATGCTCGCCGACGCCTTGCAGGCGGTGGTGGCCCAGGTGCTGGTGCCCAGGGTGCAAGGCGGGCGAGTGGCCGCGCACGAGGTCCTGCTGGCCACGCCGGCGGTGCGCAACCTGATTCGCGAGGGGAAGGTGGCGCAGCTGTATTCGGCCATGCAGACCGGCGCGGCGTTAGGCATGCAGACCCTGGACAGCAGCCTGCAGGGCCTGGTGAGGCGGGGAGTCGTCAGCCTGGAAACGGCCAGGGCGAACGCGCGTTCGCCCGATCAGGTCTAGCGTTTGGCCAGGCGCAGCTGGGTTTGCGGCTGCTCCTTGGGCAGTACGCGCTTGGCGACCACGTAGTGGCTCTGCCAGTAGGGCTTGTTCAGGGTATCGATGCTGACCCGCTTGCCGCGCCGTGGCGCGTGGATGAAGCGGTCGTTGCCCAGGTAGATGGCCACGTGGTTGACGCGGCGACTCTTGATGTTGAAGAACAGCAGGTCGCCGGGCTTGAGATCCTTGCGGTCGACTTTCACGCCGTGGCCGCTGGCCATGGCGTTGGAGGTACGCGGCAGGTCGACCTCGTCGATGTCGTTGAAGGCGTACTTGACCAGCCCGCTGCAGTCGAAGCCCTTGCTCGGGCTGCTGCCGCCCCAGCGGTACGGAGTGCCCAGCACGTTCACCGCGCGGCTGAGCACATCGCTGCTCTGCTTGGCCGGCATCGAGGCGACCTGGCGGGTGGTCTTGGCGACCTTGGAAGAGGCGGCGGACGAGGTGACCTTGGCGTGGGCGCCCTTGGTCGAGCGTACGGCTGCGGTGCTGGTGGTGTGCACGTTGAAGCCGTTGGGAAGACGTTGCTCACGGTTGGTGGCGTGGGCGGCCAGTGGCAATAAAAGGCAAACAGTCAGCCATGTCTTGAAAAAAGGTCGCATGGGCAGGGCTCTTGTTGGTTAAGCGCGCAACTTTATAACAGCTTTTTGATCGAATTCTGGTCCGTTGGTCGATTGCAGAGGCGCCATACGTCGGCTGAGCACGTAAAAGTCACATTTTTTCTTAGAAAATTTCTCTCTAAACCGTGGAGGCTATGAATGAACAGTTATCAGCAACAGGCGCAGCCCCAGGACACCCACAGCAAGGTCCTCGGCTACCTGCTGTGGATCTTCGGTTTTACCGGGTCGCACCGTTTCTACTACGGCAGGCCGGTGACCGGCACCATCTGGTTCTGCACCCTGGGCCTGCTCGGTATCGGCTGGCTGATCGACCTGTTCCTGATCCCGAAGATGGACAGCGAGGCCGACCTGCGCTTTCACGCCGGCCCGCTGGACTACAGCCTGGCCTGGATCCTGCTGACCTTCCTGGGGATATTCGGCGTGCACCGCATGTACCAGGGCAAGTGGATCAGCGGCGTGATCTATGCCTTTACCGGCGGGCTGTTTCTGCTGGGGGTGCTGTACGACTTCTGGACGCTGAACACCCAGGTATCGCTCAAGAACGTGCAGGCGCGGGCCTGAAAGCAGGCGGCCCGCTGCTGCGGGCCGCCGAACATCGGGGTTACTGGCGTATCTGGCGCTGTTGCAGCAGCAGGTTGTTGAAGCCGCTGCCGGCCAGTTGCTTCTGCGCCACGGTCAGCTGTTCGCGATTGCTGAACGGGCCGACCAGCACGCGGTACCAGGTCTCTTCCTTCACCGTACCGGACTCCACCTTCACCGCCTGGCCGAGCAGGATGATCTGCGCACGCACCTTGTCGGCATCGGCCTCTTTGCGGAACGAGCCCGCCTGCAGGTAGAACTGCGTGGTGGCGGCCGGCTTGATCACCGGCGGTGCCGGTGGCGGGGTCTGCCCCAGCAGCGCGGCCTGGGCGCGGGCGGTGTCGATCTTGGCCGCCTCGGCCGGGGTCACCGGTGGCTGCGCCGGAACCGGCGGGGTTTTCTCCGGCACGGCTTCGGGCGGCACGATCACTTCCGACTCGGGCAGCAGTGTGTAGAAGTCGTACTTGGGCTTGACCGGCTGCTGCGGGCTCGGCGCGGTCTTGTTCGCCTCGGCGATCTTCTCGGCCTTCTGCTGGGCTTCAGGCTTGGTGCGCTTGACCTCGTCGCGGCTGGGCTCGAGTTTCATCAGGAACACGATGAACGCACCGACCGTGAGGCCGATGGCCAGCCACATCCAGCCCGGTATCGGTTGCTTGGCCGGTGCCTGGTAGCGGCTTGCGCCGCGCTTGGGAGCAGGTTTTTTCTTGGCAGCCAACTTACATGCGCTCCAGGGTTTCCAGGCCAAGCAGTTCCAGGCCCTGCTTGAGGGTGCGACCGGTCAGGGCGGCCAGGCGCAGGCGGCTCTGCTGCTGTTCGGGTGTTTCTGCGGCGAGGATCGGGCAGTTCTCGTAGAAGCTGGAGAACAGGCCGGCCACGTCGTAGAGGTAGCTGCACAGTACGTGCGGGGTACCTTTTTCGGCGACGTTGTTCAGGATTTCGCCGAACTGCGCCAGGCGCGCGGCCAGGTCCTGTTCCTGCGGTGCCTGCAAGCGGATCTCGCCTTCGACCTGGTCGAAGCCCTTGCCCAGCTTGCGGAACACGCCGGCCACGCGGGTGTAGGCGTACAGCAGGTACGGCGCGGTGTTGCCTTCGAAGTTGAGCATCAGCTCGAAGTTGAAGCTGTAGTCGCTGGTACGGTGCTTGGACAGGTCGGCGTACTTGACCGCGCCGATGCCCACCACCTTGGCGATGGCGCGAAGTTCTTCTTCTGGCAACTGCGGGTTTTTCTCCTTGACCAGGGCGTAGGCACGCTCCTTGGCTTCGTTGAGCAGGTCGATCAGCTTCACGGTGCCGCCGTCGCGGGTCTTGAACGGGCGGCCGTCGGCGCCGTTCATGGTGCCGAAGCCCATGTGCTCCATGTCCATCGGGTGGGTCACGAAGCCGGCCTTGCGGGCCACCGCGAACACCTGCTGGAAGTGCAGGGCCTGGCGCTGATCGACGAAGTACAGGGCGCGGTCGGCCTTGAGCACGCCGCTGCGGTAGCGCACGGCGGCCAGGTCGGTGGTGGCGTACAGGTAGCCGCCGTCGGCCTTGACGATGATCACCGGCAGCGGCTCGCCCTCGGCGTTCTTGAACTCGTCGAGGAACACGCACTGGGCGCCGTTGCTTTCCACCAGCATGCCCTTGGCCTTGAGGTCCTCGACCACATTGGTCAGGTCGTCGTTGTAGGCGCTTTCGCCCATCACGTCGGCCATGGTCAGCTTGACGTTGAGCAGCTCGTAGGTCTTCTGGCAGTGCGACAGCGAGATGTCCTTGAAGCGGGTCCACAGCTTCAGGCACTCGGGGTCGCCGGCCTGCAGCTTGACCACCAGGCCACGGGCGCGGTCGGCGAACTCGCTGGACTCGTCGAACCGCTTCTTGGCGGCGCGGTAGAAGTTCTCCAGGTCCGACAGCTCTTCGCTGGTGATCGGGTTCTCTTCCAGGTACGCCATCAGCATGCCGAACTGGGTGCCCCAGTCGCCCACGTGGTTCTGGCGTACCACATCGTCACCGAGAAACTCCAGCACACGGGCCACGGCGTCGCCGATGATGGTCGAGCGCAGGTGGCCGACGTGCATTTCCTTGGCCAGGTTGGGCGCCGACATGTCGATCACGACCTTCTGCGTGGCGCCGGCCTTGTGCACGCCGAGCCTGGCGTCGGCCAGTGCGGCATCCAGGCGCGAGGCCAGGGCCTGGGTGTTCTGGAAGAAGTTGAGGAAGCCCGGGCCTGCGATCTCCACCTTGCTGACCTGCGGGTCGGCGGGCAGGGCGGCGATGAGTTTCTCGGCCAGGTCGCGCGGCTTGAGGCCGGCGGGCTTGGCCAGCATCATCGCGATGTTGCTGGCGAAATCGCCGTGGGTCTTGTCCCGGGCGTTTTCCACCTGGATCGCCGGCGTCAGCCCGTCAGGCAGCACACCGTCGTTGACGAGTTGGGTGAGGGCTTGCTGGATCAGCTGGCGAATGGTGTCTTTCATGGGCTTCTCTTTCGACCGCAAGCGCGGCGGCGCCTGGATGCGCAGGTGGAAAAACTGGGTATTATCCGTTGCCGGGGCGAGGTTGCCAACCTTTAGGGCCCTTTGGCCGACAATGCAGGCTCTGCAGAGGGCCAGGGCTCATCAAACCTGTAGGAGCCGGCGTTGCCGGCGAAGCGGTCAGTACAGGTCGACCGGGTCCACATCCAGCGACCAGCGCACCTGTCGCCCGCTCGGCATCTGCTCCAACACTAACAGCCAGGCGCTCATCAGACGATGCAAGGATGCCCTTGCATTGGCCTGCAACAACAATTGCGCACGAAAACGTCCCGCCCGTCGCTCCATCGGCGCCGGCACCGGGCCCAGCAGCTCGATGCCGTGCAGGTCGTGCTCTGCCAGCAACTGCTCGGCGGCGCTGCAGGCCTCGTCGAGAAAGCTCTCGGCCTGCCCCGGCTTGTGCGCCTCGGCGCGCAGCAGCGCCAGGTGCGCGAAGGGCGGCAGGCCGGCGGCGCGGCGCTCGCTCAGGGCCTGTTCGGCAAACGCGAAATAGCCCTGCTCGGTAAGCTGTACCAGTAGAGGATGGTCGGCCAGGTGCGTCTGGATGATCACCTTGCCCGGCTCCTCTGCACGCCCGGCACGCCCTGCCACCTGCACGATCAGTTGGGCCATGCGCTCGCTGGCGCGAAAATCCCCGGAGAACAGCCCGCCGTCGGCATCCAGGATCGCCACCAGGGTGACCCGCGGAAAGTGGTGCCCCTTGGCCAGCATCTGGGTGCCGACCAGGATGCACGGCTCGCCGCGCTGCACTGTGGCGAACAGCTGGTTCATCGCGTCCTTGCGCGAGGTGCTGTCGCGGTCCACGCGCAGTACCGGTACATCCGGAAACAGGATGCTCAGGCGCTCTTCGGCGCGCTCGGTGCCTGCACCTACCGGGCGCAGGTCCACATGGTTGCACTGCGGGCACTGGCGCGGTACGCGCTCGTCATAGCCGCAGTGGTGGCAGCGCAGTTCGCCGGAGCGCTGATGCACGGTCATGCGCGCATCGCAGCGCGGGCATTCCGACAGCCAGCCGCAGTCGTGGCACAGCAGCGTGGGGGCAAAGCCGCGACGGTTGAGGAACACCAGCACCTGCTGGCCGGCGGCCAGGGTCTGGCCGATGGCCTGTTGCATCGGCCCGCTGATGCCGCTGTCCAGCGGCCGGCTCTTGACGTCCAGGCGCAGGAAGCGCGGCGCCTTGGCGCCACCGGCGCGGTGGTTCATGCGCAGCAGGCCGTAACGACCGGAGTAGGCGTTGTGCAGGCTTTCCAGCGATGGCGTGGCCGAGCCTAGCAGGATCGGGATGTGCTCCTGGTGCGCGCGCACCAGGGCCAGGTCGCGGGCGTGATAGCGCAGGCCTTCCTGCTGCTTGTAGGAGCCGTCGTGCTCCTCGTCGATGATGATCAGGCCCGGGTTCTTCATGGGCGTGAACAGCGCCGAGCGGGTACCGATGATGATGTCGGCCTCGCCATCACGGGCCGCCAGCCAGGCTTTGAGGCGTTCGCGGTCGTTGACTGCCGAATGCAGCAGGGCAATGCGCGCATTGAAGCGCTGCTCGAAGCGCGCCAGGGTCTGCGGCCCGAGGTTGATCTCCGGAATCAGGATCAGCGCCTGCTTGCCGGCCTCCAGGGTCTCGCGGATCAGTTGCAGGTAGACCTCGGTCTTGCCGCTGCCGGTGACCCCGGCCAACAGAAAGGCATGGAAGCTGCCGAACCCGGCCTGCACCGCATGAAACGCCGACTTCTGTTCATCGTTGAGCGGCAGTTCGGGCTGTGCCAGCCAGTGTTCGTGGCGCGCCGGCGGGGCATGCCGGCGTACCTCCACCTGCACCAGCTCCTTGGCCAGCAGCAGGTCGAGGCTGTCCTTGCTCAGTTTGAGCTTGCTCAGCAGGCCGTGGGCCACGCCGTGCGGATGCTGCGCCAGGGTGGCCAGGGCATCGCGCTGGCGCGGTGCGCGGGCGATGCGCGGGTCGTCGTGGCGCGCCCCCGGGGCCACCTGCCAGAAGCGTTCCTGGTGCGCTTCGGCCGGCTCGCCCTGGCGCAGCAGCACCGGCAGCGCCCAGCTCAGGGTGTCACCCAGGCTGTGCTGATAGTACTGCGCGGTCCACACGCACAGCTTGAACAGGGCTGGCGGTATCGGCGATACCGGGTCAAGCAGGGCGATGGCGGGCTTGAGTTTGTCTGCGGGCACCTCGCTGTGCTCGCACACCTCCACCAGGATGCCGATCATCTCGCGGCGCCCGAACGGCACGCGCAGGCGCATGCCGGGGGTGAATGCGGTGTGCGCCATGCTTGCCGGGGCCCTGTAGTCGAACAACCGCCGCAGGGGCGAGGGCAAGGCAAGGCGAAGGATGACGTCGGACACGCGCAGGGTCTCTGAAGGGCAATTCGGTAGCCGCCGAGCCTAGCAGACGACAGTCGGTACAAGCGACAACTTGCGCTGATGGCATGCTCTGGTATTATTCGCCGCCTAATTACGTGCGGTATTCAACAATGGTGTTGGGTGGCGGCACGCAGTCGAGGAAGTGACCATGAAACCAGAAATTCATCCGAATTATGAAGCAGTCGCAGTCACCTGCAGCTGCGGCAATGTGTTCCAGACCCGTTCGACCCTGTGCGCCCCACTGGCCACCGACGTCTGCAACGAGTGCCACCCGTTCTACACCGGTAAGCAGAAAGTGCTGGACACCGGCGGCCGCGTACAGAAGTTCGCCGACCGTTTCGGCATGTTCGGTGCCAAGAAGTAAGACGGCGCGAAGCTGGCCCCATGGGCTTGGCAATGCTGTTGAAGAAGGCGTCCCTGGTGGGCGCCTTTTTTGTGGCCGCGATCTGGCAGTTGCCGGCGCAGGCGCTGTGTACGCTGCCGGCCGACGCGCAGCGCGAGGTGCAGAGCGTTGCGGTACGCCAGGTGATCGACGGCGATACCTTGCGTCTGAATGATGGGCGCAATGTGCGCCTGATCGGCATCAATGCTCCCGAGATCGGGCGCAAGGGGCGGCCCAGCGAGCCCTATGCGGTGGCCGCGCGCCAGCGTTTGCAGGCCCTGGTCAAGGCCAGTGGCGGGCGGGTCGAGCTGCTGCCGGGTAAAGAGCCGCGCGACAAATACAAGCGCACCCTGGCCCATGTGTTCGACCGCTCTGGTCACAATCTGGAAGAACAACTGCTGGGCGAGGGTCTGGGTTATCGCATCGCGGTAGCGCCCAACATCGCCCTGCGCGACTGCCATCAACAGGCTGAACAGGCCGCCCGCAGCGCCCGCGCGGGGCTGTGGGGCCAGCCGCCGGTGATCGCGCCGGGGCACCTGCGCCAGGCCGGCTTTGCGCTGGTCGCTGGCCAGGTTCAGTCGGTCGAGCACAGCGGTGGCGCCATCTGGATCGAGTTGGGCCATTCGCTGGTGCTTCAGGTGCCAGCCAGGTTGTCGCGCAACTTTGCGCCTGATTTCACCGACGGCCTCGAAGGCCGACACGTCGAAGCCCGCGGTTGGGTGCTGGATCGTTCCCGCAAGGGCGGGCTCAAGCCGGGTCAGGCGCGCTGGATGCTGCCACTCACCGACCCGACGATGCTGGAAAGACAATAAAGATAATAAATTGTGAACATTTTAAAAATGGATTGTACACACTGAAAGCCTTGCGGGCTGCGGCTCTTGGCTTAAAGTCGTAGGCTAAAGGCCTTGACACAAGTGACCGGGCAGTCTTGTCGGCCCATTGCTCTTTGCGTATCCTCGGCGGTCCGTCAGAACAGTAAAAGCGGAATGCCCATCATGTCAGATTTGAAAACTGCCGCTCTCGAATACCATGCTCAGCCTCGTCCGGGGAAACTGAGCGTAGAGCTCACCAAACCGACCGCGACTGCTCGCGACCTGGCGCTGGCCTACAGCCCGGGTGTTGCCGAGCCAGTACGTGAAATCGCCCGTGACCCGGAGCTGGCCTACCAGTACACCGGCAAGGGCAACCTGGTAGCAGTCATTTCCGACGGCACCGCCATCCTCGGCCTGGGCAACCTGGGCCCACTGGCGTCCAAGCCGGTGATGGAAGGCAAGGGTGTTCTGTTCAAGCGTTTCGCCGGTATCGACGTGTTCGACATCGAAGTCGATGCCGAAAGCCCGCAGGCCTTCATCGACACCGTCAAGCGCATCTCGATCACCTTCGGTGGCATCAACCTGGAAGACATCAAGGCACCCGAGTGCTTCGAGATCGAGCGCGCGCTGATCGAGCAGTGCGACATCCCGGTGTTCCACGATGACCAGCACGGCACCGCGATCGTGACCGCGGCCGGCATGATCAACGCCCTGGAAATCGCGGGCAAGACCCTCGCCGATGCCAAGATCGTCTGCCTGGGCGCCGGTGCTGCGGCCATCTCCTGCATGAAGCTGCTGGTGAGCATGGGCGCGAAGATCGAAAACATCTTCATGGTCGACCGTACCGGCGTGATCCACGCTGGCCGTGACGACCTGAACCAGTACAAGGCGGTGTTCGCCCACGCTACCGACAAGCGCAGCCTGGCCGATGCCCTGGAAGGCGCTGACGTGTTCGTCGGCCTGTCCGGTCCGAACCTGCTGAGCCCTGAAGGCCTCAAGTCGATGGCACCGAACCCGATCGTGTTCGCCTGCTCGAACCCGGACCCGGAAATCTCGCCGGAGCTGGCCCACGCCACCCGCAGCGACGTGATCATGGCCACCGGTCGTTCCGACTACCCGAACCAGGTCAACAACGTACTGGGCTTCCCGTTCATCTTCCGTGGTGCCCTGGACGTTCGCGCCAAGCGCATCAACGAAGAGATGAAGATCGCTGCCGCCAACGCCCTGAAAGACCTGGCCAAGCTGCCGGTGCCCAAGGAAGTCTGCGCTGCCTACGGCGTCGACGCGCTGGAATTCGGTCGTGAGTACATCATTCCGAAGCCGATGGACGCACGCCTGATCACCGTGGTTTCCGATGCCGTGGCCAAGGCTGCGATCGAAAGCGGTGTGGCGACCCTGCCGTATCCGAAGAACTACCCGCTCAAGAGCGTGGATGACGTGTTCAACGGCTGAGCCGTTGTAGCGTTGCAGCAAAAAGCCCCGGCTCGCGAGAGTCGGGGCTTTTTGTTTGGGGCTGGTAATTGTGCTGGCCAATGGGCTGCAGGGCAGCCCCCGGGTTACCCCATCAGAACAGATCGATCGGCGCCGACTCGTCCGCCGGCAGCGGGCTGCCTGGCGCACTGCCACCCAGCTCGTTGACCGACGGCGGGGTGTCTTCGGCCTTGAACAGCTCGAAGTACGCATCAGGCGTGCTCGGCGTGGCCGCACGGCCGCTCACCGGGTCCACCCGCAGGCTGAGGATGCCTTCAGGCTGCGGCAGCGTGTGCATCGGCTTGTCCTTGAGCGCGGCGCCCATGAAGCTCATCCAGATCGGCAGCGCCACGGTACCGCCATACTCGCGACGGCCCAGGGTCTCGGGCTGGTCGAAGCCGCTCCATACGGTGGTCACGTAGTCGGCGTTGTAGCCGGAGAACCACGCATCCTTGGACTCGTTGGTGGTACCGGTCTTGCCCGCCAGGTCGGTGCGCCCCAGCGCCAGGGCACGTCGCCCGGTGCCACGCTTGATCACGTCCTGCAGCATGCTGGTGAGGATGTAGCTGGTACGTCCGTCGATGATCTGCTCGGCCACCGCCGGCACCTGCGGCGCCACCGCACTCACGTCGGCGCCCAGTGCCGCATCGGTGACGATCGGCGTTTCGGCGGCGCCAATCCCGGCCTCGTCCTGATGCCCCCGGGGCACGCTGGGCGGGTTGGCGGTGAACAGCGTCTCGCCATTGCGGCTTTCGATGCGGTCGATCAGGTACGGGGTGATCTTGTAGCCGCCGTTGGCAAACGCGCTCCAGCCGGTGGCGATCTCCATCGGCGTGAGGGTCGCGGTGCCCAGCGCCAGCGACAGGTTGCGCGGCAGGTCCTGCTTGTTGAAGCCGAAACGGGCGATGTAGTCGATGGTCTTGTCCACGCCCATGGCCTGCAGCAGGCGGATCGATACCAGGTTGCGCGACTTGTACAGCGCCTCGCGCATGCGGATCGGGCCAAGGAAGGTGTTGGTGTCGTTCTTGGGTCGCCACACCTTGTCCAGGTACTCGTCGACGAACACGATAGGGGCGTCGTTGACCAGGCTGGCGGCGGTGTAGCCGTTGTCCAGCGCTGCGCTGTAGACGAACGGCTTGAAGCTCGAGCCCGGCTGGCGCTTGGCCTGCATGGCGCGGTTGTAGTTGCTCTGCTCGAACGAGAAGCCGCCCACCAGAGCGCGGATGGCGCCGTTGTTCGGGTCCAGGGTCACCAGTGCGCTCTGGGCGCCCGGCACCTGGCTGAACTTCAGTTCGCCTTCGCCGGTGCGTTGCACGCGGATCACGTCGCCGACCTGGGCCACATCGCCCGGCTGCTGCGGGGCGCGGCCCTGGCTGTTGGTGTTGAGGAATGGGCGGGCCCATTTCATGGTGTCCCAGGCCACGGTCTCGGTCTGGCCCGACTTGGTCAGCACCTGCAGGCCGGTCTTGTCGACCTGGGTGACGATGGCCGGTTCCAGCCCGCCCAGTGGGCGCAGCTTGGTCAGTTCCTGCAGCCAGGCGGCCTGGGTCTTGCCCGGCAGGCGCGACTCGGGGCCGCGGTAGCCGTGGCGGTGGTCGTAGGCACTGAGGCCATCGAGCACGGCGCTGTTGGCCATTTCCTGCAGGTCGCTCGGCACCGTGGTGGTCACGCGGAAACCTTCGGTGTAGGCGTCGCTGCCGTAGCGGCCGACCATCTCGGCGCGGGCCATCTCGGCGATGTACGGGGCATTCACCTCGGGCGTCGGCACGTGGTAGCTGGCGTTGATCGGTTCGGCCAGGGCAGCCTGGTAGCTGGCTTCGTCGATCTTGCCCAGCTTGTACATGCGCCCCAGGATCCAGTCGCGGCGTTCCTTGGCGCGCGTCGGGTTGGCCAGCGGGTTGAAGCGCGACGGTGCCTTGGGCAGGCCGGCGATCATCGCCATCTGCGCCAGGCTCACGTCACGGATCGACTTGCCGTAGTACACCTGCGCTGCGGCTTCGATGCCGTAGGCACGGTTGCCCAGGTAGATCTTGTTCACGTACAGCTCGAGGATCTCGTCCTTGGTCAGCTCGCGCTCGATCTGCAGGGCCAGCAGGATCTCGTTGGTCTTGCGCGAGAAGCTGCGTTCGCTGCTGAGGAAGAAGTTCTTCGCCACCTGCATGGTGATGGTGCTGCCGCCGGTCTGGATGTGTCCGGACTTGAGCAATTGTGTTGCAGCGCGCATCAGGCTGCTGGGGTCGACCCCATAGTGATTGGCGAAGTTGTCGTCTTCGGCGGATAGCAAAGCCTGGATGAAATGCGGGGGAATGTCGGCGAAACGGATGGGAGAACGCCGCATCTCGCCGAACTCGGCAATCAGCTTTCCATCGCTGCTGTATACCCGCAAAGGGATCTGCAACTGGATGCTTCTCAGGGCCTCTACCGAGGGCAGGCTGGGGCTAAGATACAGAAACGCGCCGCTCAGACCGAGCACGACGGCACAGATGACTGCGACGAAAGACCACCAGAAGAACTTCAGCAGGCGTATCAAGGCTTTGGGGTGTCCAGTTTGAAATATGGATTGAGCGCAGGGCTGATCGACGAGAAAAAACGCTGGGCATTATAAGCAATTTTCACTGTGCCGCGTGGGTTGCGCGGTGCACGGGCTGACCGGTGCCCTGTCTGGGGGCCGGTCGAAGCAGGCGGATGCCAGGGAAAGCCAATGTTTGGACGTTTCGGCAAGGATGCCGGTTCACTGCTGGGTATCGATATTTCATGTTGCGCGGTGCGATTGCTGCAGCTGCGGCAGGTGGCAGGGGCCTTCGAGGTGCGTGCGCAGGCCGTGCAGACGCTGGCGGCGGGCGTGCTGCAGGACGGCCGGGTGGCCGACCCGGCACAGCTGGCGCAGGTGCTGGGCGATGCCCTGGCCCGCAGCGGTGCCACCTTGCGCGAGGCGGCGCTGGCGATTCCGGCCGCGGCCGTGCTGAGCAAGACCGTGCAGGTGCCGGCGGGGCTGGCAGAGGATGCCCTGTTTGCCCGCCTGTGCCATGAGGCCGAACCTTTCATACCCTTTGCCCTGGACGAGGCGGCCTTCGATTTCGAGTGCCGCGGCTCGGTGGCGCACGACCCGTGCTACGAGGCGGTGGGGGTGTATGCCTGTCATCAGGGCTGGCTCGACGGGCTGGAGGCGGCACTGGAGCTGGCAGGCCTGCGTGCGCGGGTGGTCGAGACCGACAGCCTGGCGTTGTTGCGCGCGGTCGGGGCGGACGATGACGCGGTCGCCGTGGTGCGGGTCGAGCCAGGGCACTGGGCGCTGCATGCACAGCACCAGGCATGGCGTGCCGACGCGGGTGCAGCGGCCGATGTGCCGCAGGCGTTGGCTGCCTGCATCGAACGCTGGTTGCAGGCCCTGGAGGGCCCTGCACCGGCGCGGCTGGTGGTGACCGGGGCGGCTGCCGATTCGGCCCGGGCGCTGGAAGTGCAGCGTCGGCTGGGTATCGAAACCACGGTGTTCGATGCCGCCGAACCCGCCCTGGCGCTGGCCTATGGGCTGGCGATGAGGCGTGCCCCGTGAGGCGCGATATCAACCTGCTGCCGTGGCGGGCCTGGCAACGCCAGCGCAGTGTGCGGCAGTTGCAGGGGTTGATGCTGGTGGCTCTGCTGCTGGGGCTCGCCATCGTGGTGCTGCTGGACCGGCATGGCGCCTATCGCCTGGCGCACCAGGGGCAGGCCAATGCGGCCCTGCGCGATGCCATCGCCCGGCTTGAGGGCCCGCTGGCAGAACTGGCCGACCTGACCGCCCGGGGCGATGCGCTGCAGGAGCGCATCCAGGGGCTGGATGCCGTGCTGCGCGCCGCGTCCCCAGGTGGGCAGGTACTTGCACCGCTGGCCACGCGGGTACCGCAAGGGCTGCAACTGACTGCACTGGCGCTCGAGGGCAGCGCGCTGCGCCTGGAGGGGGTGGCACAGGGGCGGGCGTCGGTCACTCAACTGCTGCGCAATCTGGATCAGGCCCCTGGCCTGGGCGAGGTGCAGTTGCAGGAGATCAAGGCCACGGCCGCCGGCGAGGTGTTCCACCTCAGTGCGCAGGTGCAGCCATGAGCCCGGCTCTCGACTGGTACCTGGTGGCAGCGTGGCCTCGGCGGTACAAGGCGCTGTTGCTGGCGGCTTGCCTGCTGCTGGCGCTCGGTAGCGGTTATGGGCTGCACCTGCGCGGGGCGAACGCTACGCTTGAGCGGGCGCAGGCGCGTGGAGCCGAGTTGCAGCAGGCCTGGCAGGCGCAGGCAGACCAGGTCGCCCGGCTGGACGAGCAGCAGGCCCGCTTGCTCGGCCTGGAGCAACGCCTGCGGGAGGCCCAGGCCCGGCTGCTGCCAGCGGGCGGTATGCCCGGCCTGCTGCAGGCTGTCGCCCGGGCCGGGCGGGGCCTGGTGTTCGAGCAGGTGAAGGTGTTGCCGGCGCAGCCGCAGGCCCTGCATGCCGAAATGCCGGTGCACCTTCAGGTGGTGGGCGACTTCGCCGCGCTGGCCGGTTTTGTCGACGCCCTGGCCACGCTGCCTGAGCGCGTGACCCTGCATGACTTTCACCTGGCGCCGCTGGCGGGGCGTGGGCAACTGCGTCTGCAGATGCACCTCAAGGCCTATGCGTCCGGCCTGCCGGTCGACCCCGTGGCGCAGCCGGCGCCGGTGCTGGCGGAGGCGCGCGATCCCTTTGCAGCGCCGGCGCCCGCAGCGCTCGAATTTGCGCTGGAACACGTGCCGCTGGAACAGATGGAACTGGTCGGGCACCTGGCCGACCGTCGCGGCGGGGTCGCGTTGATCCGTGTTGCGGGGGCGCTGTACCCGTTGCGCGAAGGTGACCGGCTGGGGCCGGACAAGGGGCGGGTGGTGCGCATCGATGCGCAGCAGGTCGAGCTCGAGGAGCAGGTATGGGTCGAGAGCGCCGGCTGGGTGGGGCGCTCGCAGGTGATCGAAGCCAATGGGGTGGCTCGACACGTCGTCAACTGACCAGGGAGGTCGTGGATGAACAGGATGTTCAGCCTGTGTGCGGTACTGATGGTGGCGCTGCCGGTAGCAGGTGCAGGCCTTGGGGCAGAGGGGGCAGGGTATGGCGGCGAGCCGCTGTCGTTGAGTTTCCAGGATGTCGAGGTGCGTTCGGTGCTCAAGGTGCTGGCCGACTTCACCGGGGTCAACCTGGTGGCCAGTGATGCAGTACAGGGCAAGGTGACCCTGCGCCTGCACGAGGTGCCCTGGGAGCAGGCACTGGACCTGGTGCTGCGCAGCAAGGGCCTGGGTCGGCGTCAGGAGGGCAACGTGCTGCTGGTGGCGCCTTTGGCCGAACTGGCCGGGCACGATACCCAGGCCCGTGCGGCGCAGGCCCCGCCCACGCTGGTGCGCGAACTGCTCACGGTCAGCCATGCGCGGGCCGGGGACATCGTGCAGCTGTTCCAGGCCATGGTCGAGGACGACGACCCCGGCGCGATCACGGTCGACGAGCGCACCAACACCATCATTGCCAGCCAGCCGTCGGCACGCCTGGCCGACCTGCGGCGGCTGCTCGCGCAGCTCGATGTACCGGTTCGCCAGGTGATGATCGAGGCGCGCATCGTCGAGGCCAATGTCGATTACGAAAAAAGCCTGGGGGTGCGCTGGGGCGGGGCGGTGCAACTGGGCGGCGGCCTGCGCGCAGGCGGGTTGGCCGCCGACGGGCTGCCGTTCGTCGACCTGGGGGTGGAACGGGCCACCTCGGGTATCGGCCTGGGGTTGGTGCGCGACAGTGTGCTGCTCGACCTGGAGCTCAGCGCGATGGAAAAGACCGGCAATGGCGAAATCATCTCCCAGCCCAAGGTGGTCACCGCCGACAAGGAAACCGCGCGCATCCTAAAGGGTACCGAGGTGCCGTATCAGGAGTCGGGCGCCAACGGCACCACGTCCACCACCTTTCGCGAGGCCTCGCTGTCGCTGGAGGTGACCCCGCAGATCACGGCCGACAACCGGGTGATCATGACGGTCAAGGTCACCAAGGACGAGCCGGACTACCTCAATGCCCTCAACAGCGTGCCGCCGATCCGCAAGAACGAGGTGAATGCCAAGGTTCAGGTGGGGGATGGCGAGACCATCGTGATCGGTGGGGTGTATGCCACCGTGCAAAGTAATGTTGTCGACAAGGTGCCATTTTTCGGCGATGTGCCGTATGTTGGGCGGCTGTTTCGTCGCGCTGTCATCCAAGAGAAAAAATCCGAGCTGCTGGTCTTCCTGACTCCGCGTATCATGAGTGACCGGGCGATTGCTGTGAGTCGTTGATTCTGTGCGAAATTTGATACTTGTAGGGCCGATGGGTGCCGGTAAGAGCACCATCGGTCGCTTGCTGGCCAAAGAGCTGCGCCTGCCGTTCAAGGATTCCGACAAGGAAATTGAGCTGCGCACGGGCGCCAACATCCCGTGGATCTTCGACAAGGAAGGCGAGCCCGGCTTTCGTGATCGCGAGCAGGCGATGATCGCCGAGCTGTGCGAGGCCGACGGCGTGGTGCTGGCCACCGGCGGCGGCGCGGTGATGCGCGATGCCAACCGTGCGGCGCTGCATGCCGGGGGGCGCGTGATCTACCTGCACGCCTCGGTGGAGCAGCAGGTGGGGCGTACCGCCCGCGACCGCAACCGGCCGCTGCTGCGCACGGCCAACCCGGAGGCCACGCTGCGTGCCTTGCTCGAGTTGCGCGACCCGCTTTATCGGGAAATCGCCGACCTGGTGGTGGAAACCGACGAGCGGCCGCCGCGCATGGTGGTTCTGGATATTCTGGAGCGCTTGCAGAAGTTGCCGCCCCGTTAAGGCTTGACTATCCTCGGCGGCCAGTCATGCCCTGGCAGGGCACTTCGTTATTGCGCGGGTCGGGTCTTCGATGCCGCGCCTTTGTTCTTTGTGGGGACACATGCAGACACTTAAGGTCGAACTGGGCGAACGCAGCTACCCGATCTACATCGGCGAAGGCCTGCTGGATCAGCCTGAACTGCTGGCGCCGCACATTGCCGGCAAGCAGGTCGCCATCGTATCCAACGAGACTGTCGCGCCCCTTTACCTGCAACGCCTCACCCACAGCCTGGGGGCCTATTCGGTACTGCCGGTGGTGCTGCCCGATGGCGAGGCCTTCAAGAACTGGGAAACCCTGCAACTGATCTTCGACGCCCTGCTGACGGCACGCCACGACCGTCGCACCACCGTGATCGCCCTGGGCGGCGGGGTGATCGGCGACATGGCCGGCTTTGCTGCCGCCTGCTACCAGCGCGGCGTGGACTTCATCCAGGTGCCCACCACGCTGCTGTCCCAGGTGGACTCGTCGGTGGGCGGCAAGACCGGCATCAACCATCCGCTGGGCAAGAACATGGTCGGTGCCTTCTATCAGCCCAACGCGGTGCTGATCGATACCGCCAGCCTCAAGAGCCTGCCGCCGCGCGAGCTGTCGGCGGGCCTGGCCGAGGTGATCAAGTACGGTCTGATCTGCGACGAGCCGTTTCTGGGCTGGCTCGAAGACAATGTCGATGCGCTGCGTGCGCTCGACCAGGCTGCACTGACCCGCGCCATCCAGCGCTCCTGCGAGGCCAAGGCGGCCGTGGTGGGGGCTGACGAGCGCGAGTCGGGCGTGCGTGCCACGCTCAATCTCGGTCACACCTTTGGCCACGCCATCGAAACCCACATGGGCTATGGTGTGTGGCTGCACGGTGAAGCCGTGGCGGCTGGCACGGTAATGGCCCTGGAAATGTCCATGCGCCTGGGCTGGATCAGCCAGGCGCAGCGCGACCGCGGCATCCGCCTGTTCCAGCGCGCCGGCCTGCCGGTGGTGCCTCCGGCCGAAATGACCCCGGCCCACTTCATGGAACACATGGCGGTCGATAAAAAGGTGCTCGACGGTCGTCTGCGCCTGGTCCTGCTGCGCCATATGGGCGAAGCCGTGGTGACCGACGACTATCCGCAAGAGATTCTTCAGGCCACGCTGGCGGCGGATTACCGCGCAATCGTGGCCCAGCTTTGAGGTTGACGAGAGTTCGATGACTAGTTTGCATGCCGACGAGGCCTTTCTCGGCCATTACCAGTTGAACCATGACCCCTTCGCTGCGCGGGTGCCTGGCTTCAAGTTCTTCCCTGCCCAGCGCAAGCCGGTGCTGGGCCAGTTGCATCACCTGGCCCGCTACAGCCAGTTGCTGCTGGTGGTCACAGGCCCTCTGGGCAGCGGCAAGACCCTGCTGCGCCAGGCCCTGGTGGCCAGCACCAACAAGCAGTCGGTGCTCAGCGTGGTGGTTTCGGCGCGTGGCGCCGGCGATGCAGCCGGCCTGCTGGCCCAGGTAGCGCAGTCGCTGAACGTGGCCAAGGCGCAAGTCACCGAGATCCTCGCCCAGATCGTGCAGCTGGCGCTGACCGGTCAGGAAGTCTACTTGCTGGTGGACGATGCGGAACAACTTGGCGAGTCGGCACTCCAAGCCTTGCTGGAACTGGCGGCGGGCACACCGGAAGGTCGCCCGCACGTGTTCCTGTTCGGCGAGCCGTCACTGATCGCAGCCCTGGATGAACTCAATGCCGAGCAGGAGCGTTTCCACGTCATCGAGTTGCAGCCCTACACCGAGGACGAAACCCGGGAATACCTGGAGCAGCGTCTGGAAGGTGCCGGGCGTGGCATCGAGGTGTTCACCAGCGAGCAGATCGCCGAGATTCACGAAAACTCGGACGGCTGGCCTGGAGCAATCAACCAGGTGGCCCGCGATACCATGATCGAAGCCATGCTCGCCACCCGCTCGCCGGTGAAGCGACCATCAATGGGGTTCAATATGCCGAAGAAACACGTGCTGGCGTTGTCTGCCGTGGTAGTGGTTGCCGTGGCGGCAGCCGTGCTGATGCCCAAGAAGGGCGACCAGGTGCCGGCCACTGCGCCTGCCGAGCAGGCGCAACTGCCCCTGGGCCAGGGCAAGCCGGGCAATGCCCAGTCGAACAACGGTGGCCCGGCCATCGAGTTCGCCGGTTCTTCGCAGCCGATGCCGCTGCCACTGGTGGGCCAGTCCCAGCCGGTGATGCGCGGCCCGCTGGCCGAGGCGGCCGGCATGGGTGATGGCGAGGAATCCGGCCCGGCTGGCGACACTGCACTGCAGCCGCCTACCGTTACCACCACTGCACCGCCCGCCGGTGTCACTGCAGGCCCGGCGCCTACGATGGCCCAGCCGGTTGTACCGGCGCAGCAGCCTGCCGCGCCAGTGGCCAGCAAGCCGGTTGCACCTGCCGCCAAGCCCGCCCCTGCACCCGTGCAGGTGGCCACGGCCAAGCCAGCACCCAAACCTGCAGAAAAACCCGCTGCCAAGCCCGCTGCGGGCGGTAGCTGGTACAGCGGCCAGGCGCCAGGCAACTACGTGGTGCAGATCCTGGGCACCAGTTCCGAGGCGTCGGCCCAGGCGTTCGTGAAGGCCGAGGGTGGCGACTATCGCTACTTCAAGAAAACCCTGCAGGGCAAACCCCTGTACGTGATCACCTACGGCAACTTCTCCAGCCGCGATGCAGCCGTCGCTGCAATCAAAACCTTGCCAGCCAAGGTCCAGGCTGGTAAACCTTGGCCTCGTACCGTTGCCAGCGTCCAACAAGAACTGGCTGCGACCCGCTGATACATGGTCGGGTGGCACTACCCCCGCCACCTGCTGAGCGACTCCTGAACCCCGGTCTAGCCTGCTGCGTAACACGCGGCAGGCTTTTCTGTCCCAGACTGCCGGCCACAAGCCCGTGTTGCAGTCCAGGCTGAAACGCTTCAGACTCAAGCAATTCCGTTACCACGGATTCTTGTATAAAAACATTCAAAAATGCGACATGGATTTTCACTGATGCGTCAGTAAATTTGTGGGCTTCACTGTCGCTGTGCAACAATGGCATCCGTATTGCCCCCGCAAAGCTGACGTTCGTTCGGCGTGGATGGTAAGTGGTTGTATTAAAAAGAGATTTGCCTTGGTGAGAGGCGAACCTGGTGAGAAAGTGTCTATGAAAACAGGTCTGTACCATCCCGAAGAATTCAAGGATAACTGTGGTTTCGGCCTGATCGCCCATATGACGGGCGAACCCAGCCACCACCTTTTGCAAACGGCTATCCAGGCCCTGACCTGCATGACCCACCGTGGTGGGATCAACGCCGACGGCAAGACCGGCGACGGCTGCGGGCTGCTGATGCAGAAGCCCGATCGGTTCCTGCGGGCCGTGGCCCTGGAACAGTTCGGCAGCGAGCTGCCCCGCCAGTACGCGGTCGGCATGGTGTTCTTCAACCAGGACACCGCCAAGGCCGAAGCCGCACGCGACAACATGAACCGCGAGATCCTCGCTGCCGGCCTGAGCCTGGTGGGCTGGCGCAAGGTGCCGATCGACACCAGCGTGCTCGGTCGCCTGGCACTGGAGCGCCTGCCGCAGATCGAGCAGGTGTTCGTCGGTGGCGAAGGCCTGAGCGATCAGGAATTCGCGATCAAGCTGTTCAGTGCCCGGCGTCGCTCGTCGGTGGCCAACGCCGCCGATGCCGAACACTACATCTGCAGCTTTTCGCACAAGACCATCATCTACAAAGGCCTGATGATGCCGGCGGACCTCACCGCCTTCTATCCGGACCTGAGCGACGAGCGCCTGCAGACCGCGATCTGCGTGTTCCACCAGCGCTTCTCCACCAATACCCTGCCCAAATGGCCGCTGGCCCAGCCATTTCGCTTCCTCGCCCACAACGGCGAGATCAACACCATCACCGGCAACCGCAACTGGGCCCAGGCGCGGCGTACCAAGTTCGCCAACGACCTGATCCCGGATCTGGAAGAGCTCGGCCCGCTGGTCAACCGCGTGGGCTCCGACTCCTCGTCGATGGACAACATGCTCGAGCTGATGGTCACCGGTGGCATCGACCTGTTCCGTGGCGTGCGCATGCTGGTACCGCCGGCCTGGCAGAACGTCGAGACCATGGACCCCGACCTGCGCGCGTTCTATGAATACAACTCCATGCACATGGAAGCCTGGGACGGCCCGGCGGGCATCGTGCTCACCGAAGGCCGCCATGCCGTGTGCCTGCTCGACCGCAACGGCCTGCGCCCGGCGCGCTGGGTCACCACCAAGAACGGCTATATCACCCTGGCGTCGGAAATCGGCGTGTGGGACTACAAGCCCGAAGACGTCATCGCCAAGGGCCGCGTGGGCCCGGGGCAGATTTTCGCGGTCGACACCGAGACCGGCCAGATCCTTGACACCGATGCGATCGACAACCGCCTCAAGTCGCGCCACCCGTACAAGCGCTGGTTGCGCCAGAATGCCCTGCGCATCCAGGCCGACCTGAGCGACGACCAGGGCGTGGCCAGCTACGACGGCGACCAGCTCAAGCAGTACATGAAGATGTTCCAGGTCACCTTCGAGGAGCGTGACCAGGTGCTGCGCCCGTTGGGTGAGCAGGGCCAGGAAGCCGTGGGCTCGATGGGCGACGACACGCCGATGGCGATCCTGTCGCAACGCGTGCGTTCCACCTACGACTACTTCCGCCAGCAGTTCGCGCAGGTCACCAACCCGCCGATCGACCCGCTGCGCGAAGCCATCGTGATGTCGCTGGAGATCTGCCTGGGTGCCGAGCGCAACATCTTCCAGGAGTCCCCCGAACACGCCTCGCGGGTGATTCTCAGCTCGCCGGTGATTTCGCCGGCCAAGTGGCGCTCGCTGATGAACCTCGACCGCCCGGGCTTCGAACGCCAGGTGATCGACCTCAACTACGAGGAAAGCATCGGCCTGGAAGCGGCCGTGCGCAACATCACCGAACAGGCCGAAGAAGCCGTGCGCAGCGGCAAGACCCAGCTGGTACTGAGCGACCGTCATATCGCACCCGGCAAGCTGCCGGTGCATGCGTCGCTGGCCGTGGGCGCCGTGCACCATCGCCTGACCGAACTGGGCCTGCGCTGCGACAGCAACATCCTGGTCGAGACCGCCACCGCCCGCGATCCACACCACTACGCGGTGCTGATCGGGTTCGGCGCCTCGGCGGTGTACCCGTATCTTGCCTACGAAGTGCTGGCCGACCTGATCCGCACCGGCGAAGTGCTCGGTGACCTGGACGAAGTGTTCAAGTACTACCGCAAGGGCATCTCCAAGGGGCTGCTCAAGATCCTCTCCAAGATGGGCATCTCGACCATCGGTTCCTACCGGGGCGCGCAGCTGTTCGAAGCCGTGGGCCTGTCCGAGGAAGTGGTCAACCTCAGCTTCCGTGGCGTGGCCAGCCGCCTCAAGGGCGCGCGCTTCGTCGACATCGAGAACGAGCAGAAGCTGCTGGCCGCCGAAACCTGGAGCCCGCGCAAGCCGATCCAGCAGGGCGGCCTGCTCAAGTTCGTGCACGGTGGTGAATACCACGCCTACAACCCGGACGTGGTCAATACCCTGCAAGCCGCCGTGCAGCAGGGCGACTACGCCAAGTTCAAGGAATACACCGCACTGGTCGACAAGCGTCCGGTGTCGATGATCCGCGACCTGCTCAAGGTGAAAACCCTGGAGCAGCCGCTGGACCTGAGCGAAGTCGAGCCGCTGGAGGCCATCCTCAAGCGCTTCGACTCGGCGGGTATTTCCCTGGGCGCGCTGTCGCCTGAGGCCCACGAAGCCCTGGCCGAGGCGATGAACCGCCTGGGCGCGCGCTCCAACTCCGGTGAGGGCGGCGAAGACCCGGCCCGCTACGGCACCATCCGCAGTTCCAAGATCAAGCAGGTGGCCACCGGCCGCTTCGGCGTCACCCCCGAATACCTGGTCAACGCCGAAGTGCTGCAGATCAAGGTGGCCCAGGGCGCCAAGCCGGGCGAGGGCGGCCAGCTGCCGGGCGGCAAGGTCAATGGCCTGATCGCCAGGCTGCGCTATGCGGTGCCGGGCGTGACCCTGATCTCGCCACCGCCGCACCATGACATCTACTCGATCGAAGACCTCTCGCAGCTGATCTTCGACCTGAAGCAGGTCAACCCGCAGGCGCTGGTCTCGGTCAAGCTGGTGGCCGAAGCCGGGGTAGGCACCATCGCCGCCGGCGTGGCCAAGGCCTATGCCGACCTGATCACCATCTCCGGCTACGACGGTGGTACCGGCGCCTCGCCGCTGACCTCCATCAAGTATGCCGGTGCGCCGTGGGAACTTGGCCTGGCCGAAACCCACCAGACCCTGCGCGGCAACGACCTGCGCGGCAAGGTGCGGGTACAGACCGATGGCGGCCTGAAAACCGGCCTGGACGTGGTCAAGGCCGCGATCCTCGGCGCCGAGAGCTTCGGCTTCGGCACCGCACCGATGATCGCCCTGGGCTGCAAGTACCTGCGCATCTGCCACCTGAACAACTGCGCCACCGGCGTGGCCACGCAGAACGAAAAACTGCGCAAGGACCACTACATCGGCACCGTCGACATGGTGGTCAACTTCTTCACCTACGTGGCCGAGGAAACCCGTGAATGGCTGGCCAGGCTGGGCGTGCGCAGCCTGGGCGAGCTGATCGGGCGTACCGACCTGCTGGAAATGCTCCCCGGTGAAACCGAGAAGCAGAAGCACCTGGACCTCAGCCCGTTGCTGGGCAGCCCGCACGTTCCGGCCGACAAGCCGCAGTTCTGCGAAGTGGACCGCAACCCGCCGTTCGACAAGGGCGTGCTGGCCGAGAAGATGGTGCAGATGGCCCTGCCGGCGATCCGTGACCTGGCCGGCGGCGAGTTCGAGCTGGATATCTGCAACTGCGACCGCTCCATTGGCGCGCGGATCTCCGGTGAAATTGCCCGCCTGCACGGCAACCAGGGCATGGCCAAGGCGCCGCTGACCTTCCGCTTCAAGGGCACTGCCGGGCAGAGCTTCGGGGTGTGGAACGCCGGTGGCCTGAACATGTACCTCGAAGGTGATGCCAACGACTATGTCGGCAAGGGCATGACCGGCGGCAAACTGGTGATCGTGCCGCCAGCGGGCAGCCCGTTCGAAACCCAGCACAGCGCCATCGTCGGCAACACCTGTCTGTACGGCGCCACGGGCGGCAAGCTGTTCGCCGCCGGTACCGCGGGTGAGCGCTTCGCGGTGCGCAACTCCGGTGCCCACGCCATCGTCGAGGGCACGGGCGATCACTGCTGTGAATACATGACCGGGGGCTTTGTCTGCGTATTGGGCAAGACCGGTTACAACTTCGGTTCCGGGATGACCGGTGGTTTTGCCTACGTGCTCGACCAGGACAACAGCTTCGTCGACAAGGTCAACCACGAACTGGTGGAGATCCAGCGTATCAGCGGCGAGGCGATGGAGGCATATCGCAGCCACCTGCAGCGCGTGCTGGGTGAATACGTCGAAGAAACCAACAGCGAATGGGGTCGTGAGCTCTGGGAAAACCTGGATGACTACGTGCGTCGCTTCTGGCTGGTCAAGCCGAAGGCGGCCAGCCTGAAGAACCTGCTGTCCAGCACCCGTGCCAACCCGCAGTGATATGCGCCTGAAGAGTTTGATGAGGTTTTGAACATGGCTGAACGTCTGAGTAATGACTTCCAGTTCATCGAGGTCGGGCGCAAGGATCCGAAGAAGAAACTGTTGCGTCAACGCAAGAAAGAGTTCGTGGAAATCTACGAGCCCTTCAAACCCCAGCAGTCGGCCGAACAGGCCCACCGCTGCCTGGGCTGTGGCAACCCGTACTGCGAATGGAAGTGCCCGGTGCACAACTTCATTCCCAACTGGCTCAAGCTGGTGTCGGAGGGCAACATCCTCGCCGCCGCGGAACTGTCGCACCAGACCAACACCCTGCCCGAAGTGTGCGGCCGGGTGTGCCCGCAGGACCGCCTGTGCGAGGGTGCCTGTACCCTCAACGACGGCTTCGGCGCGGTGACCATCGGCTCGGTGGAGAAGTACATCACCGACACCGCCTTCGCCATGGGCTGGCGCCCGGACATGTCCAAGGTGGTGCCCACCGGCAAGCGCGTCGCGGTGATCGGTGCCGGCCCGGCGGGCCTGGGTTGTGCCGACGTGCTGGTGCGCGGCGGGGTAACCCCGGTGGTGTTCGACAAGAACCCCGAGATCGGCGGCCTGCTGACCTTCGGCATCCCCGAGTTCAAGCTGGAAAAGACCGTGCTCAGCAACCGCCGCGAAGTCTTCACCGGCATGGGCATCGAGTTCCGCCTGAACACCGAGGTGGGCAAGGACGTCACCATGGACCAGTTGCTCGAGGAATTCGATGCGGTGTTCATGGGCATGGGCACCTACACCTACATGAAGGGTGGCTTCCCTGGCGAAGACCTGCCGGGTGTGCACGACGCGCTGGATTTTCTGATCGCCAACGTCAACCGCAACCTGGGCTTTGAAAAGTCCCCGCAAGACTTCGTCGACATGAAGGACAAGAAGGTCGTGGTGCTGGGCGGTGGCGACACCGCGATGGACTGCAACCGTACCTCCATCCGCCAGGGTGCCAAGGCCGTGACCTGTGCCTACCGGCGTGACGAGGCGAACATGCCCGGCTCGCGCAAGGAGGTGAAGAACGCCAAGGAGGAGGGCGTGAAGTTCCTCTACAACCGCCAGCCGATCGCGATCGTGGGTGAAGACAAGGTCGAGGGCGTGAAGGTGGTCGAGACCCGTCTCGGCGAGCCGGATGCCCGTGGCCGTCGCAGCCCCGAGCCGATCCCGGGTTCCGAAGAGATCATCCCGGCGGACGCTGTGGTCATCGCCTTCGGTTTCCGCCCCAGCCCTGCGCCGTGGTTCGAGCAGTTCAGCATCCAGACCGACAGCCAGGGCCGTGTGGTGGCGCCGGAGCAGAACCGCTTCAAGCACCAGACCAGCAACCCCAAGGTGTTTGCCGGTGGCGACATGGTGCGCGGTTCGGACCTGGTGGTGACGGCTATCTTCGAGGGGCGCAATGCCGCCGAGGGGATTCTGGACTACCTGGAGGTCTGATCGGGCCTCTTCGCCGGCAAGGCTGGCTCCTACCAAACCTGTAGGAGCCGGCCTTGCCGGCGAAGCTTTTAACTAAATCTATTGACCTACCACAGGTCGATAGACAAAAGGCACGGTTCATACCGTGCCTTTTACGTTGGTGTCTGAGAAAATGCCCCCACTTTTTTTCCGGATGCCGACATGACTGCCTTGAAGAACGATCGTTTTCTGCGCGCCCTGCTCAAGCAACCCGTAGACGTCACCCCGGTGTGGATGATGCGCCAGGCCGGCCGCTACCTGCCGGAGTACCGCGCCAGCCGCGCCAAGGCCGGTGACTTCATGAGCCTGTGCATGAACCCGCAGTTCGCCTGCGAGGTTACGATGCAGCCGCTGGACCGCTACCCGCTGGACGCCGCGATCCTGTTCTCGGACATCCTGACCATCCCTGACGCCATGGGCCAGGGCCTGTATTTCGAAACCGGCGAAGGCCCGCGCTTCAAGAAAGTCATCAGCACCCTGGCCGACATCGAGGCGCTGCCGATCCCCGACCCGCAAAAGGACCTGGGCTACGTGATGGATGCGGTCAGCACCATCCGCCGCGAGCTCAACGGCCGTGTGCCGCTGATCGGCTTCTCCGGCAGCCCGTGGACCCTGGCCACCTACATGGTCGAAGGCGGCTCGTCCAAGGACTTTCGCAAGACCAAGGCCATGCTCTATGACAACCCACAGGCCATGCACCTGCTGCTCGACAAGCTCGCGCAGTCGGTGGTCAGCTACCTCAACGGGCAGATCCTGGCCGGCGCACAGGCCGTGCAGATCTTCGACACCTGGGGTGGCAACCTGTCGGCGGCGGCGTACCAGGAGTTCTCCCTGGCCTACATGCGCAAGATCGTCAGCGGCCTGATCCGCGAGCACGAAGGGCGCAAGGTGCCGGTGATCCTGTTCACCAAGAACGGCGGCCTGTGGCTGGAAAGCATTGCTGATGCCGGCGCCGACGCCCTGGGCCTGGACTGGACCTGCGACATCGGTGAGGCGCGCCAGCGCGTGGGCAGCAAGGTGGCCCTGCAGGGCAACATGGACCCGACCGTGCTCTACGCCAAGCCCGAGGCCATCCGCGCCGAAGTCGGGCGTATCCTGGCCAGCTATGGCCACGGGACCGGCCACGTGTTCAACCTGGGCCATGGCATCACCCCGGAAGTCGATCCGGAACATGCCGGTGCCTTCATCCACGCCGTGCACGAACTGTCTGCGCAGTACCACCAGTAACGGGCAACTGCCTGGCGGGTGCCGCGTATCGCGGCCCCGCCACTGACTTTTCACGCTCCCCCGCCGATCCGTCCTACGGCCCGTCCAAGCCTCCTCCCTTACCATTCCGACCTCGATGCACAGCCGTGCCATTCAAGGAAGGAACCCGTGCCCAAGGATACCCGCGCAGTACAGCATCCCCTGCTGGCGGCAACCTGCCAACGGCTTGCCGAGCACGGTGACAACCAGCAACTGACGCGTCAGGGCATCCGCCTGGCGTTGCTGTATCCGGCGATACTGATGTGCGCCGTGCTGGCCATCTTCGCGTTCCTGCTGGGTGTCGTGATCCCTGATGTCGTGCAGATATTCGCCCATCACCAGCAAGCGTTGCCGGCCACGATCCGCGTTTCGATGGCGCTGAACGAGAGCGGGCAGCGCTTTGCGCTGCCGTTTGCCGGTGTGCTGGTCGCCGCCGGCGTGTTCGCACGGCTCGCGTTGCATGCACTGCGGCGTCGCCTGAGGTGGCACGGTTTGCTGTCGGGCGTAAGGGTTGAACGAGCCTTGGGCTTGTTTGAGCCATTGATGCTGGCGATGACGGGCGGTGTGATGCTGTTCATCGGGCTGGCCATCCTTATGCCGATTCTGAGCCTCACCGCGTTGCTGGCCTGATCGGGTTTCCCACCATCGCGCATTAAGCTTCAGTTCAGGCGTGGGGATTAACCTGAGCGCATCCCCACTTGAAACGGAATGCCCACCATGAAAACTCGTTACCTGGCTCTGCTGCTTGCCCCGCTGTTCACCACTGGCGCGATGGCCGCCGGCTACACCGGCCCTGGCGCCCAGCCGGTCACCACGGTCGCGGCAGCCAACGACGCCGCCGACGACACTCCGGTGGTACTGCAGGGCTTTGTGGTCAAGAAGCTCAACAACGACGACAAGTACGAATTCAAGGATGCCAGCGGCACCATCACCGTCGAGATCGACAACGAAGACTTGCCGGCGGTGGCCTTCAACGACAAGACCAAGGTCAAGCTGACCGGTGAGGTCGAGAAGAACCTGATGTCCCGCGAGATCGATGTCGACCTGGTCGAAATCATCAACTGAACAGCTTCGCCGGCAAGGCCGGCTCCTGGTAGGAGCCGGCCTTGCCGGCGAGGGGTATCAGCCCTTCACATTCCCCGGCAGCGCCGGCAGCTTGCTCAGGTGCAACGCCACCAGCAGGGCGATCACCAGCAGGCTGCCGATGAACAGCCCGATGCCGTTCCACCCACCGTAATGCCAGAACACCCCGCCTGCCGTGCCCGCCACGCTCGACCCCGCGTAATAGCTGAACAGGTACAGCGAAGAGGCCTGCCCCTTGGCCGTGAGCGCACGCCGGCCGATCCAGCTGCTGGCCACCGAATGCGCGCCAAAGAAGCCGAAGGTGAACACCAGCATGCCGACGATCACCAGCACCAGGGGCGAGAACAGCGTCAGCAGCAACCCACCGAACATCAGCAGGATGCTCATCCAGAACACCTTGCGCCGCCCCAGCTTGTCCGACAGTGCGCCGATCTGCGCCGAGCTGTAGATGCCGGCCAGGTACACCACCGACAGCAGCCCCACCAGCGCCTGGCTCATGTGGTACGGCTCGGCGAGCAGCCGGTAGCCGATGTAGTTGAACAGCGTGACGAAGGCGCCCATCAGCAGGAACGCTTCCAGAAACAGCCACGGCAGCCCGGCGTCGCGAAAGTGCTGGGTGAAGCCGTTCATCAGGCTGCGCGGGTTCATCGAGCGTGCACTGAAGTTGCGCGACTCGGGCAGGATCCTCCAGAACACTGCCGCCGCGACCAGTGCCAGGCCGCCGATCACCAGCATCGCGGTGTGCCAGCTGACGAAGTCGATCAGTACCCCGGTGATCAGGCGCCCGCTCATGCCGCCGATGGCGTTGCCGCCGATGTACAGCCCCATGGCCAGGCCGATGTGCTGCGGATGAATCTCTTCGCTCAGGTAGGTCATGGCCACTGCCGCCAGCCCGCTCAGCGACAGGCCCACCAGGGCACGCATGGCCAGCACGCCGTGCCAGCTGGGCATCAATGCGCTGGCGATGGTGCACAGCGCGGCGCAGAACAGGGCGAACACCATCACCGGCTTGCGCCCGACGCGGTCGGAAATCGGCCCGGTCACCAGCAGCCCGAACGCCAGCAGGCCGGTCGACACCGACAGCACCAGGCTGCTCTGGGCGGCATTGATGGAGAACTCGTGGGACAGCAGCGGCATCATCGGCTGCACGCAGTACAGCAGGGCGAAGGTGGCAAAGCCGCCACAGAACAATGCCAGCACCGTGCGCATGAACGCAGGGGTGCCTTTCTCGATCCAGCTTTCGTTCAGGGGGGCGGCGGTGCTCGCCGGGGCAGGGGGCAGCTCATGGGCAACAGCAGTTTTCACGGGGACCTCGAAAGGGGCACGGCCTCGCAGGCAGTGAAAAAAGCATATAGCTGGCTATTGATCTTTTCCAATATATTGTTCGACCTGTTTAAGAGGTTTTACGACCTATTGGAGTTGCCATGGAACTGCGCCACCTTCGCTACTTCATCGCCGTGGCCGAAGAGCTGCATTTTGGCCGTGCCGCACAGCAACTGGGCATCTCTCAACCGCCGCTGAGCCAGCAGATCCAGGCCCTGGAGCAGGAGCTGGGTGCACGCCTGTTCGAGCGTACCAACCGACGGGTGGCGCTCAGCGAAGCCGGCCGGCTGTTTCTCGACGAGGCGCGCCAGGTGCTGGCGCAGGTCGACAAGGCCGCCGACGTGGCGCGGCGTGCCCAGCTCGGCGAGCTGGGTGAGATGAAGATCGGCTTCACCTCCTCGGCGCCGTTCAACTCCAGCATCCCCAAGGCCATCAATGCGTTTCGCCAGCGCTTCCCGGCGGTGCACCTGAACCTCAAGGAAATGAGCAGCCGCGACGTGGTGGATGCCTTGCTCGACGAGTCCATCGAGGTCGGCCTGATGCGCCCGATGAGCGTGCCCGATGGCGTGGTGATCACCGAACTGTTCCGCGAGCCGTTGGTGGCGGTGCTCAATGCCGCGCACCCGCTGGCCCAGGGCAACGAGCAGGGCCTGCCGCTGGCGGCCCTGGCCCAGGAGCCGTTCGTGTTCTTCCCGCGCAGCTACGGCAGCGGCCTGCACGCGCAGTTGCTCAGCCTGGCGCGCTCGGCCGGCTTCAGCCCGCACTTTGCCCAGGAGGCAGGCGAGGCCATGACCATCATCGGCCTGGTATCGGCGGGGCTTGGGGTGTCGGTGCTGCCGGCGTCGTTCAAGCGCATGCGCATCGACGGGGTGGTGTACCGCACCTTGCTCGACGCCGACGCGGTGACAGCGGTATGGCTGGCGCAGCGGCGCGAGGACGTGTCGGCGATGGCCCGGGCGTTCACCGAACTGTTGATCCGCCAGGCCCAGACGCAGGGCTGAAAGGCACTGGCTAAACCGGCGCAACCCTCACATACTCGTTAGTTCCTTTCACATGGAGGTCTGTTCATGCGGCGCGTGGTGTTCAATCAGAAAGGTGGCGTGGGCAAGTCGAGCATTGCCTGCAACCTGGCGGCCGTCAGTGCCAATGAAGGCTATCGAACCCTGTTGATCGACCTGGACGCCCAGGCCAACTCGACCCAGTACCTCACCGGCCTGACCGGCGAGGACATTCCCATGGGCATTGCCGACTTCTTCAAGCAGACCCTGTCCTCGGGGCCCTTCGCCAAGAAGAACAAGGTCGACATCTATGAAACCCCGTTCGACAACCTGCATGTGGTGACCGCCACGGCAGAGCTGGCCGACCTGCAGCCCAAGCTCGAGGCCAAGCACAAGATCAACAAACTGCGAAAGCTGCTGGACGAGCTCTCCGACGATTACGACCGCATCTACCTGGACACCCCGCCTGCGCTGAACTTCTATGCGGTTTCAGCGTTGATCGCCGCTGATCGCGTATTGATCCCATTCGACTGCGACAGCTTCTCGCGTCAGGCGCTGTACGGCCTGCTGGCCGAGATCGAAGAGCTCAAGGAAGACCACAACGAGGGCCTGGAAGTCGAGGGCATCGTGGTCAACCAGTTCCAGGCGCGCGCCAGCCTGCCGCAGCAGATGCTCGACGAACTGATTGCCGAAGGCTTGCCGGTGCTGCCGGTGTACCTCAACAGCTCGGTGAAGATGCGTGAGTCCCACCAGGCCAGCCTGCCGCTGATTCACCTGGAACCGCGGCACAAGCTGACCCAGCAGTTCGTCGAACTGCATACGCTGCTGGAAAACGCCTAGACCCCCTGGCTGCGCAGCCATTCCAGCAGTTGCTGGAGTGGGAAGGCGCCGCTCTGGCGCGCCACTTCGCGGCCGTTCTTGAACAGGATCAGGCTGGGGATGGAGCGTATGCCCAGTTGCCCGGCCAGTTGCTGATTGGCTTCGCTGTCGAGCTTGGCCAGGCGGCAGCGTCCGGCCAGTTGGCCGGCGGCCTGTTCGAAGACCGGGCCGAACGCCTTGCAGGGCCCGCACCAGTCGGCCCACACATCGATCAGCAATGGCAGGTCGCCCTTGATCTGGCTGGCGTAGTCGCCCTGTTTCAATTCGAATGGCTTGTGCAACAGCACCTCACCCTTGCAGCGCCCGCACTTGGGTGCGTCCCTCAGGCGTGCGGCGGGGATGCGGTTGAGGCCGTTGCAGTGGGGGCAGGGGATGTGGAGGGGGTCGGTCATGGTGGGAGTCCGGATGCGTCAGGTGATGTTGGGTATCTGGAGGTGATGAGGGTGGATTGCAAGATGCCATAGCCTGCCAGATAAGCCAGCGATGCTGGCGAAGAGGCTGTAATGGTTTAGCATGCGGCCTTTCTGAACAGGCCAGGGACAGACCGATGGATTGCCAGCATTCACCGCACATTCGTGTACTCGTCGACAGAAAGAAGAACGGCGAGCCGGTGTTCGAAAGCGTGCCGGTGCGCGAAGTGGGCGAACATACCTATGAACTGCTGTCGTCGCCGGGGCTGGCGCTGAACATGGCTCGCGGCGACATCATCTGCACGGCCATCCCCGATCAGCATGTCGAGGTGGTGCGCCGGGGTGGCAATTTTTGCATCCATGTCTACGCCAACGATCTGCCCCATGATGCCGTCGACACGCTGGAAAGCGAGGTGCAGACGTTGCTGGGCGGCACGCTGGACGGTCGCTACAAAGGCAACCTGACGCTGGCAGTGCCGGCGAGCAATGGGTTCGAGGCGATTCGCTCGGTGTTCGACCGGTTTCGGGAGGCCACGGGGGTGCAGTGGTATTACGCCAACATCTACCAGAACCTCGATGACGACGAGGATGAGACGTTGCTGAACTGGTGGGTCGACAACTGAAGCTGCGAGCGCTGCGCGCTCTATCGCGGGTCAAGCCCGCTCCCACAAGAACACCGCAGTACCTGTGGGAGCGGGCTTGACCCGCGAAGCAGGCGCTGCGATCTCAGGATGAACAACTGATCTCCAGATGCTTGCCCCACTCGGGTGGGCGTTCGGCGTAGGCCTGCATCCCCGGCTGTTCCTCGAACGGCCGTGTCAGCACCTGGTGCAGGCGTCGCACTTCCTCGTAATCCCCGCCTTCAGCCGCCTCGATGGCACGCTGCGCCATGTAGTTGCGCAGAATGTACAGCGGGTTCACCGCGTGCATCCGCGCGCGCCGGCCTTCGGCATTGCCTGGCTCCTGGTCCAGGCGCGCCAGGTACTCCACCGCCCAGGCATCGAACCCGGCCAGGTCGACGAAATCGTCGCGCACCACCCGCACGGCCTGCGCCGCCGGCTGATCACCCAGCTTGCGGAAGAACAGCGTGTAGTCCACAGCGCCCTTGTTCATCAGCCCCAGCAAGCGCTCGACCAGCGCCGAATCGTCATCGCGCGCCTCGGTCAGCCCCAGGCGTCGACGCATCAGGTCCAGGTAATGGGCCTGGTACAACGGCAGGAACAGCCCCAGCGTTTCCTTCAGCGCCTCGACGCTGATGAACGGCGTCAGCGCCTGGGCCAGCGCGCTCAGGTTCCAGTGTGCGATCGGCACCTGGTTGCTGAAGCTGTAGCGCCCCTGGTCGTCGGAATGGTTGCAGATGAAGCCGGCATCGAAGTCGTCGAGGAAGGCAAACGGCCCGAAGTCGAAGGTGATGCCCAGGATCGACATGTTGTCGGTGTTCATCACCCCGTGGCAGAAACCATAGGCCTGCCAGCGCGCAATCAGCTCGGCATTGCGTTCGACGATGGTACGGAACATCGCCAGGTACGGCTCGGGCTGCTCGCGGCACTCGGCAAAGTGCAGGTTGAGCACGTGCTCGGCCAGCTCGCGCTGCTGCTCGGGTTGGCGGGTGTAGTAGAAGTATTCGAAGTGGCCAAAGCGCACATGGCTGGGCGCCAGGCGCAGCACCATCGCCGCACGCTCCTGGGTTTCGCGCCACACCGGCGTGCTCGAGCCGATCACGCACAGCGCGCGGCTGCTGGGGATGCCCAGCGCGTGCAGGGCCTCGGAGGCGAGGAACTCGCGGATCGACGAGCGCAGCACCGCACGGCCATCGCCCATGCGTGAATACGGCGTCTGCCCGGCACCCTTGAGGTGCAGGTCCCAGTGCTCGCCGGCATCGTTGTACACCTCGCCCAGCAACAGCCCGCGACCGTCACCCAGGCGCGGGTTGTACGAACCGAACTGATGCCCCGAATACACCATCGCCCGCGGCTCGGCCTCGGCCCACAGCTTGTGTCCGCTGAACAGCTCGGCGAACACCGGGGAATGCGCCTCGGTAGGGTCCAGGTCGAGCAGTGCCATGGCCGCGTCGCTGGCCACGACCAGGCGCGGCTCGGTAATCGGCTCGGGCAGCACGTGGGTGGAGAACGCATCGCCCAGGCGGGCGAAGCGGTTGTCGAAGGTCAGTTCGTCGAGGGATTTCAACGGCCATCTCCTGGCGCATCGGTGGGGGGCTCGGGCAGCACGGTCTTGTTCGGCGCTTCGACCGGTACCATCTTGTACTCCTGGCCCTGCATGTTCTTCAGGTACACCTCCATCTGGCGGAACGAGATGTTGATGTGCTGGCGCTTGAATTCCTTGTTGATGTAGCGGTTGATCTCGTCCAGTACCGGGTTGCGGTCGCCCAGGTCACGCACGTGCATGCGCAGTTCGTGGTCCAGGGTACTCTCGCCGAAGTTCAGGAAGTACACGATCGGTGCTGGTTCCTTGAGCACCCGCGGGTTCTCGTTGGCTGCCTGCAGCAGCAGGGTGCGTACCAGGTCCAGGTCCGAGCCGTAGTCCACGCCCAGCTTGAGGGTGACGCGGGTGATGGTGTCGGTCAGCGACCAGTTGATCAACTGGCCGGTGATGAAGGTCTTGTTGGGGACGATGATGTCCTTGCGGTCGAAGTCGGTGATGGTGGTGGCGCGGATGCGGATCTTGCTCACCGTGCCCGACAGGTTGCCGATGGTGATGGTGTCGCCGATGCGCACCGGGCGCTCGAACAGGATCATGATGCCGGAGATGAAGTTGGCGAAGATCTCCTGCATGCCGAAGCCCAGGCCCACCGACAGCGCCGCCACCAGCCATTGCAGCTTGTCCCAGCTGACGCCGAGGGTCGACAGCGTGGTGACGAAGCCCACCCCGGCAATCACGTACGACAGCAACGTGGTGGTCGCATACGCGCTGCCCTGGGCCAGGTTCAGGCGTGACAGCACCAGCACTTCGAGCAGCCCCGGCAGGTTGCCGGCCAGGGCGAAGGTGATGCCGATGATCACCAGTGCCCCGAGCAGGTCGCCCAGGCTGATCGGCACCATGCTCATGGCCGCGCCGGTGCCGCTGGTGTACTCGTACAGGGTGATGTTGTCGAGGTAGGCGAACACGCTGATCAGGTCGGCCCACACCCAGTACAGCGCGGCGATGAAGCCGCCCAGCAGGGCCAGACGGATCAGGCGCAGCGACTGCTGGTTGACCTGCTCGATGTCCAGGGTCGGCTCCTCGACGATCACCTCGCCATCGAGCCCTTCCTTGGTGGCCTGGCGCTTGCTCAGTGCGCGCTGGTAGGCCAGGCGCCGGGCGGCCACGGCCAGGCCGCGCACGAAGGCTGCCTCGATCACCAGCCAGAACATCAGCAGGTACAGGGTGTCGATCAGGCGGTCGGTGAGCTTGAGTGCGGTGTAGTAGTAGCCAAAGCACACGGCAATGAACAGCGCCACCGGAAGCGCCGTGAACGCCACGCCCACGGCCTTGCGAAACAGCGAGGTATTGCGGTGCGCGGGGCTGCTCAGCAGCAGGCGGCTGAGCAGCCAGGCCATCAGTGCGTAACAGGTCAGTACCACACCGATGCCGAGCACGTCGTCGGCCAGCGCCGAGGGCTGGTGCTCGGCCACCGCCACCACGCCGACCAGCGCCAGTACCACGCTGCCCAGGCGGCGGATCCAGCCGCGCAGGAACTCGACCTGGGCCTTTTCCCAGCGAAAGTGCAGCTCGGCCACGCCGCCGGGCGCCAGAATCCGGTAGGCGGTGTAGAACACCAGCCAGGCCTGGGCGATCTGCCACAGCGCGGCGCCCAGGTTGGCGTTCTGGCCGCGGGCGTCGATCTGCAGCGCATAGCCGCACAGCGCCAGGCCCAGGCTCAGCGGCATCGCCAGCAGGATATTGATCAGAATGGCCTGGGGCGTGTGCCACTGGCTGTCACGCTTGAAGTGGCCCACATCCTGGTGAACCTTGTTCAGCCGCGCATACAGGTACTTGCGCCGCCACAGCAGGGCGCCGATCAGCAACAGCAGCGGCAGGAACAGCAGCGGGCGCTGCGTCAGGCCGTCGGCCAGTTCGTTGATGCCCGACCCCCACGGCAGGCTCACCACCTGCTTTTGCAGGCGTTCGGGCACGCTGCGCAGCCATTCGAAGTCCAGCGGCTTGTTGCTGGGGATCCAGAACATCTGTTCGTCGAGGGTGCCGCGCAGGTTCTGTGCGGTGCTCAGCAGCTGCTTCTGGTTCAGTTGCAGGGTGATGGATTCGTTGAGCAGGGCGCTCAGCTCGCGGTTGAGCCGCTCCAGCAAATCGCTGCGGGTGATCGCCACCTCCAGCAGGGCCTTGCGCAACTGTGGGGTGACGCTGTCGGGCGGCTGGGTGGCCAGCAGCTTGTCGACGTAGCTGCTGGGGCTGCTGATCTGCTCGCGCTGCTGGTTGACCTCGAACTGGTACAGGCGAATGTCGGCGATCTGGTCGGCCAGGTCGCGATCGACCTTCAGGTGCGGCAGGGCCTGCTTCTGCTTGTAGAGGATCTTGGACAGCAACAGGCTGCCCTTGAGCACGCTGATCTGTTCGTCCAGTGCCTGGTCGGCCTGGGTCAGGCTGTCGAGCTGCTGCTTGGTCTGCAGGTTCTGCTGGGTCAGCTCGTTGAGGCGGTCGGTGCTGCGCAGCAGGTAGTCGGACAGCTTCAGGTTGGTGGCGCTTTCGGTGGCCAGCACGCTGCTGCCGCCGGCCTTCTGTGCCTCGATGGACTGTTCGGTGACGGTCTGCTGCGACTGCGCCAGGCGCTTCTGGTTGATCAGCGTCTGCAGGTCCTGGATCTCCTGCTCAAGGCGTGTGGCGCGCTCGATCAGCAGGTCGTGCTGGCTGTTGCCCAGGTCTTGCAGCAGGCTGTTGCCGGCCAGTTCCTGGCGGCGCAGCAGGGTCAGCGCGTTGAGCGAGGCGAGTTCGGCATTGAGCTGGTTGCGCTGGTCGGCCGAGAGGCTCTTGCCGTTGTCCTTGCCCAGCTTGAGGATGCTGTTGATCTGCTGGGTGCGGGTCTGGTTGCTGCTGATCTCGGCCTGGGCGCGCTCGGGGCGGGTCTGGGAGTTGATGATCAGGCTGTTGGCTTCGGACAGCGCCTTCTGCAGCTCGCCCTGCTGGGTGGTGCGCTCGGACAGCAACTGCTCCAGCTGCGGCACGCCCATGCTGGCGTAGCGCTGCGCCACGGGCAGGGTCTTGGTGTCCTTGAGCCGGGTCAGCTCGCGCTGGTTTTCGCTGGTCTGGCGCGGGGCGTCGGCCAGTTGCTGCTTGAGCGCGGCCAGGCGCTTGTCGTAGTCGTCGCGCGAGGCCAGCAGGCCAAGGGTCTGCTCCAGCACTTGCTGCAGGGCCTTCTGGTCGGCCTCCGGCAGCTTGCGCTCGGCGATCTTGTCCAGGCTGTGCTGGACGCTTGCCGTGGTGGGGGGTTCCGCCGCCTGGGCGAAGGAGAGGGACAGGCACAGCCCGAGCAGGGCTGCGCTAACAACAGTGCGCAGGGACATAGGCAGACGTCGTAGAACCGGGCAGAGAATCGAAGTTTAAAGGAACAACCCGGGGCCGGGTCGAGAACCTTCGGGGAATTTGATACCCACTTTGAGGATCTTGTTCCCTTCCATCAGCGCAACGGTCCACAGGGTGTTGTTCCATTCGATCTGGTCGCCCACCACCGGTGCGCCGCCGACCTTCTGCTCGATGAAGTGCGCCAGCGGCTGGTGCGGGTCCTGGCCGTCGAGCTGCAAACCGTACAACGCCGCTACAGCCCCCAGTTCTGCGTCACCTTCGAGCACGAAGTCGCCGAAGAAACGCAGGTCCAGGCCGCGTTGCGGCGCCTGGCTGAACAGCTTGCCCAGCGCCGGCAGGTTGTGTTCGTGGCCGATCACGCACAGCAGGTCGCCAACTTCGAGGGTGGTACTTCCCGACGGATGGAGCAGTTGCTGGCCGCGAAACAGGGCAGCGATACGCGTGCCTTCGGGCATTTTCAGCTCGCGCAGGGCGGCACCGATGCACCACTTCTCCGCACCCAGGCGATACACGAACAGCTCCCACTCGCTGGTGATGTGCACTTCCAGGGCCGAGCGCGAGATCGGCGCCGGGTCGGGCGGCACGGTCACCTTGAGCAGGCGCGCCACCCACGGCAGGCTGGTGCCCTGCACCAGCAGCGACACCAGTACGATGAAGAAGGCCAGGTTGAAGTACAGCTGGGCATGCGGCAGCCCGGCCATCAGCGGGAACACCGCAAGGATGATCGGCACCGCGCCGCGCAGGCCGACCCACGAGATGAACACCTTTTCGCGGCCATGGAAGGCCTTGAATGGCAGCAGGCCGATCATCACCGACAGCGGCCGCGCGAACAGGATCATCCACAGCGCCAGGCCCAGGGCCGGCAGCGCGATGGGTAGCAGGTCGTGGGGCGTGACCAGCAGGCCCAGCACCAGGAACATGCCGATCTGGGCCAGCCAGGCCATGCCGTCGAGCATGTGCAGGATGCCGTGGCGGCTGCGGATCGGCCGGTTGCCCAGCACCAGGCCGCACAGGTACACGGCCAGGAAACCGCTGCCGTGCAGGGCGTTGGTGAGCGCGAACACCACCAGGCCGCCGCTGATCACCAGGATCGGGTACAGGCCGCCGGCCAGGTTCATGCGGTTGACCAGCTGCAGCATCAGCCAGCCGCCGCCCAGGCCCAGCAGGCTGCCGATGCCGAATTCGCGCACCAGGTGGCCGAGCAGGCCCCAGTGCAGGCCGTTCTGGCCGCTGGCGATCATCTCGATCAGGGTCACGGTGAGGAACACCGCCATCGGGTCGTTGCTGCCCGACTCGATTTCCAGGGTGGCCGTCACCCGCTCGTTGAGGCCCTTGCCGCCCAGCAGCGAGAACACCGCGGCGGCGTCGGTGGAGCCGACGATGGCGCCGATCAGCAGGCCCTGCATCAGGCTCAGGTCGAACAGCCAGGCGGCGGCCAGGCCGGTGAGGCCGGTGGTGATCATCACCCCCACCGTGGCCAGCGACAGCGCCGGCCACAGGGCCACGCGGAAACTCGAGACGCGGGTGCGCAGGCCGCCGTCGAGCAGGATCACGGCCAGTGCCAGGTTGCCCACCAGGTAGGCGGTCGGGTAGTTGTTGAAGATGATGCCGCCGCCGTCGACGCCGGCAACCATGCCCACTGCCAGGATGATCACCAGGATCGGGATGCCCAGGCGCGAGGAGAGTGAACTGACCAGGATACTTGCACCTACCAGCAATGCGCCGATCAAGAACAGGCTATTGATGGTGGACGCATCCAAAGGCAGTACTCCAGGGGGGATTGCAGAAAGAGGCGTGACTTGCTTTTTGCCTGACTTCAGCTAGCAGGTCGCGTGCCAAGGATTCTAACCTGTGAGGTTGGCGGGCTGTAAAGCGATTATCGTGGGCACAAAAAAAGCACCGCAGGGGTGCTTGATCTGCTGTGAATGTACCGCCCCCATCGCGGGTCAAGCCCGCTCCCACAAGGATCACATTGGTCTCTGTGGGAGCGGGCTTGACCCGCGATGGGGTAGCAGGGTCTTAAGCCTGCGGCACCTCACGCATCGGCTTGCCCTTCACCGGCGCACCATTGGCCACATAGTACTTGGCCGTGCTGCGCGGCAATGGTTGGCGGCCACGGATCTTGTCGGCGATCTTCTCGGCCATCATGATCGTCGGCGCGTTCAGGTTGCCGGTGGTGATGATCGGCATGATCGAGGCATCCACCACGCGCAGGCCCTGCATGCCATGCACGCGGCCCTGGCCGTCGACCACCGCCATCTCGTCGATGCCCATCTTGCACGAGCACGATGGGTGGAACGCGGTCTCGGCGTGCTCGCGGATGAATGTGTCCAGCTGCTCGTCGGTCTGCACGTCGGCACCGGGGCTGATCTCGCGGCCACGGTAGGCGTCCAGCGCCGGCTGCGCCATGATCTCGCGGGTCAGGCGGATACCGTCACGGAACTCCTGCCAGTCCTGCTCGGTGGCCATGTAGTTGAACAGGATGCTCGGGTGCTGGCGCGGGTCCTTGGACTTGAGCTGGATACGCCCGCGGCTAGGCGAGCGCATCGAGCCCATGTGCGCCTGGAAGCCGTGTTCCTGCACGCCGTTGCTGCCGTTGTAATTGATCGCCACCGGCAGGAAGTGGTACTGGATGTTCGGCCATTCGAATTCCGGGCGCGAGCGGATGAAGCCGCCGGCCTCGAACTGGTTGCTGGCGCCGATGCCGGTGCCCGCGAACAGCCACTGTGCACCGATGGCCGGCTGGTTGTACCAGAGCAGCGACGGGTACAGCGACACCGGCTGGGTGCAGGCGTACTGCAGGTACAGTTCGAGGTGATCCTGCAGGTTCTCGCCCACGCCCGGCAGGTCGTGCACCACAGGGATGTTCAGGCTTTCGAGCAGGGCCGCCGGGCCCACGCCGGAGCGCTGCAGCAACTGTGGCGAGGCGATGGCGCCGCTGCACACGATGACTTCCTTGCGGGCACGGGCTTCGACGCGCTCTTCGCTGGCGCCCACCAGGTAGGTCACGCCCACGGCGCGCTTGCCTTCGAACAGCACGCGGTCGCTCAGGGCATGGGTGACGATGGTCAGGGTCGAGCGTTTCTTGGCGGTGTCCAGGTAGCCGCGGGCGGTGCTGGCGCGACGGCCCTTGGGCGTCACGGTGCGGTCCATCGGGCCGAAGCCTTCCTGCTGGTAGCCGTTCAGGTCTTCGGTGCGCGGGTAACCGGCCTGCACGCCGGCTTCGACCATGGCGTGGAACAGGGGGTTGTTGCCGGCTTTTGGCGTGGTGACGCTCACCGGGCCTTCGCCGCCATGGTAGTCGTTGGGGCCGATGTCACGGGTTTCGGCCTTGCGGAAGTACGGCAGGCAGTCTAGGTAAGACCAGTCTTCCAGGCCTGGCAGCTTGGCCCAGCCGTCGTAGTCCATGGCGTTGCCGCGGATGTAGCACATGCCGTTGATCAGCGAGGAGCCGCCCAGGCCCTTGCCGCGGCCACATTCCATGCGGCGGCCGTCCATGTGCGGCTCCGGGTCGGTCTCGTAGGCCCAGTTGTAGCGTCGGCCCTGCAACGGGAAGGCCAGTGCGGCCGGCATCTGGGTGCGGAAGTCGAAGCGGTAGTCCGGGCCGCCGGCTTCCAGCAGCAATACGGTGACGCCTTCGTCTTCGGTCAGGCGGGTCGCCAGGGTGTTACCGGCCGAGCCGGCCCCGACGATGATGTAGTCAAAAACGTGGGACATGTTGCGTACCCTCATAGGCAGTGAGCAGGGGAGCGGGGGAGGCGCCCGGACCTGGCGGCCCGGGCGCGGCTACACGGGTGCTTAGAACACCGAGGCGTAGTTGCCCAGCTCGACCTGTACCGACTTGATCCGCGTGTACTGGGCCAGCGAGCTGACACCGTTTTCACGGCCGACACCGGATTGCTTGTAGCCACCGACCGGCATCTCGGCCGGCGATTCGCCCCAGGCGTTGATCCAGCAGATGCCCGCTTCCAGCTGATGGATGATGCGGTGCGCGCGGCTGATGTCGTTGGTGCAGACACCGGCGGCCAGGCCGTAGTCGGTGTCGTTGGCGCGACGGATGACTTCTTCTTCGGTCTCGTAGGAGAGGATGCTCATCACCGGGCCGAAGATCTCTTCCTTGACGATGGTCATGTCGTCACGGCAGTCGGTGAAGACGGTCGGGGCCACGAAGGCGCCCTTGGCGAACTCGCCGTCGGTCAGGCGCTCGCCGCCACACAGCACGCGGGCACCTTCTTGCTTGCCCTTGGCGATGTAGCCCAGCACGCTTTCCATGTGGGCGAAGCTGACCAGCGGGCCGAAGTTGGTGTTCTCGTCCTGCGGGTTGCCGATGCGGATGCGCGCCACGCGCTCGGCGATCTTGGCTTCGAAGGCGGCTTTGAGCGAGGCCGGGATGAACACGCGGGTGCCGTTGGTGCACACCTGGCCCGAGCTGTAGAAGTTGGCCATCATCGCGATGTCGGCGGCGCGGTCCAGGTCGGCGTCTTCACAGATGATCAGCGGCGACTTGCCGCCCAGCTCCATGGTGACTTCCTTGAGCGAGGAGCTCGAGGCGCTGGCCATGACCTTCTTGCCGGTGGCGGTGCCGCCGGTGAACGAGACCTTCTCGATGCGCGGGTGTTCGGTGAGGTAGGTGCCGACGTCGCGGCCGCTGCCGGTCAGTACGTTGAACACGCCGTCCGGCAGGCCGGCCTCGGTGTAGATCTCGGCCAGTTTCAGGGTGGTCAGCGAGGTGACTTCCGAGGGCTTGAAGATCATCGCGTTGCCGGCGGCCAGGGCCGGGGCGGATTTCCACAGGGCGATCTGGATCGGGTAGTTCCAGGCGCCGATACCCACGGTCACGCCCAGCGGCTCGCGACGGGTGTACACGAACGAGCTGTCGCGCAGCGGGATCTGCTCGCCTTCGATGGCCGGCACCAGGCCTGCGTAGTATTCGAGCACGTCGGCACCGGTGACGATGTCGACGTAGCGGGTTTCGGAGTAGGACTTGCCGGTGTCCAGGGTTTCCAGTGCAGCCAGCTCGTCGTTGCGCTCGCGCAGGATGTCGACGGCGCGGCGCAGGATGCGCGAACGCTGCATGGCGGTCATGGCCGCCCAGACTTTCTGGCCACGCTCGGCGCTTTCCACTGCGCGCTCCACGTCGGCCTGGTTGGCACGTTGCACCTGGGCGAGGACTTCGCCGTTGGCCGGGTTGATGGCGTCGAAGGTGGCGCCGCTGGAAGCGTCGACATAACCACCGTCAATGTAGAGTTTTTGCGTTTCGAAACGGGCCATAGTGTCCTCGCAAGTGCAGTGTGTGTCGGCTATCCGCGCTGTGCTCCTGCTTGTTTGGCACTCGCGACGCGCAGTGGTTCAGAGGCCGGGTCCTGTAGAGCCGGGCTGCTCTGTTTAGCCAGTTGTGAATCCATGTATTCGTAAGCGATCTGCTGCGCCTGGTCGGTATCGAAGGCATCTCCCGACAGCGCGCCGCGCAGCCACAGCCCGTCGATCAGGGCAGCCAGCCCGCGGGCCGCGCTGCGGGCTTCGGGCAGCGGCAACACACGGCGGAACTGGCAGCACAGGTTGGAATACAAGCGGTGATCGTTGATCCGCTGCAACCGGTGCAAAGACGGCTGGTGCATGCTGGCGGCCCAGAAGGCCAACCAGGTTTTCATTGCCGGGCCGTTGACCTGACTGGCGTCGAAGTTGCCCTCGACGATCACCTTCAGGTGGGCGCGCGGGGTGTCCTCCGTGAGCGCCTGGCGACGTGCCGCGACGTTGTCGATCAGCACGTTCATCAAGTACCGCATGGTCGCTGCGATCAGGCCGTTCTTGTCCTGGAAGTAGTGACTGATGATGCCGTTCGACACACCGGCCAAACGGGCGATCAGCGCAATGCTGGCGTCCCCCATGCCGACCTGGTCTACCGCCATCAACGTGGCTTCGATCAACTGCTGGCGGCGAATGGGTTGCATACCGACCTTGGGCATCTGGCAAATCTCCTCAGGCCTTCGGGCAGACGACAGGCGGCTGACTCGGCGAAGACCAGTCTATTTTGTTTTGATTGAACGTTCAATCAACAAAGAATAAGCTCTGCGACAATTCGCGCCATTGACAGGTTTTTGTGGCCCGTCACTGACGCCGATTGGCACCCTAAAAAGACGTGTAACCCCCGTAATGCAAGGCGTGCACGGGTTTAAACGAAACGTTGATCAGAATTGCCCAGCGGTGTCGCACCGTTCGGCGGGCCCTCGGATCGGGACCCTTTTTCTGTTTTTTTCAACGCAATCGGTTTGGGATCACGGTTTTTCAAGGTGCTTTTATAACACCTGACGCAGTGGGGCTATTGCACCAATTGCGCGGGTGACGGGTCGTTTCGTGTTTTCTCTCGCACTGCCTGGAGCATCTGTGCAATGAGTTCTGCCTCCCTGATAAAGACCCCTGCCGAGAGGGTCCGGGTCAACAGCGTGGTGTTCTACACCACCGCGCTGCTGATCCTGTTGTTGACTGCCTTGCTGATCGCCGCCCCGGACACGGCCGGTCAAATTCTCGGCCAGGCCCAAGCCTGGCTGTCGCGCAGCTTCGGCTGGTACTACATGCTGGTGATCGGCGGCTACCTGCTGTTCGTCATCGGGCTGGCGTTTTCCTCCTACGGCAAGCTCAAGCTTGGCGGCAAGGACGACAAGCCCGACTTCAGCTACGGTGCCTGGGCCGGCATGCTGTTCTCCTCCGGTATCGGTATCTCGCTGCTGTACTTTGGCGCGTCCGAACCGCTGGACCACTACTTCAACCCGCCTGCCGGTGCGCCGGCCAGCCTGGAGGCCGCACGCCAGGGCATGCAGCTGACCTTCCTGCACTGGGGCCTGCACGGCTGGGCGATCTATGCGCTGGTGGGCCTGGCCGTGGCCTACTTCGCCTATCGCCACAACCAGCCACTGGCCTTGCGTTCGGCGCTGTACCCGCTGGTGGGTGAGCGCTGGGTCAAGGGGGCTGCCGGGCACACCGTGGACATCTTCGGCATGTTCGTGACCCTGCTGGGCCTGGTGACCAACCTGGGCATCGGTGCGATGCAGGTGTCCTCGGGCCTGGAGTACCTGTTCGGCATGCAGCACAGCAACACCAACCTGCTGATGGTGATCCTGGTGATGAGCACCGTGGCCACGATCGCGGCGGTGTCGGGCGTGGAGAACGGCATTCGCCGCCTGTCCAACCTGAACATCCTGCTGTTCAGCGGCCTGCTGCTGTTCGTGCTGCTGTTCGGTGACACCCTGCACCTGCTCAACGGTTTCGTGCAGAACATCGGCGACTACCTCAACGGCGTGATCCTCAAGACCTTCGACCTCTACGTGTACGAAGGCAACAACGCCAGGTCCGAAGGCTGGCTGGGCCTGTGGACCCTGTTCTACTGGGCCTGGTGGATTTCCTGGGCCCCGTTCGTGGGCATGTTCATCGCGCGTATCTCCCGTGGCCGCACCGTGCGCGAACTGGTGGCCGGCGTGCTGCTGATTCCGCTGGGCTTTACCCTGGCGTGGCTGTCGATCTTCGGCAACACCGCGCTGGACCTGGTGATCAACCACGGTGCGGTGGAGCTTGGGCGCACGGCGGTGGAACAACCGGCGATGTCGATCTACCAGCTGCTGGAGCACTTCCCGGCGGCCAAGATCGTGGTTGGTGTGGCGGTGTTCGTCGGCTTCGTGCTGTTCCTCACCCCGGCTGACTCGGGCGCGGTGATGATGGCCAACCTGTCGTGCAAGGGCGGCGACGTGGACGAGGATGCGCCGCACTGGCTGCGTATCCTGTGGTCGGCGATCATCACCCTGGTGACCATCGGGCTGTTGCTGGTGGGCAACTTCCAGGCCATGCAGACCATGGTGGTATTGGCCGGGCTGCCGTTCTCGGTGGTGCTGGTGGTGTTCATGTTCGGCCTGTTCAAGGCCATGAAGCAGGACACCCAGGTCGAGCAGGAGCAGGCCGAACTGGCGGCGCGTGGCCGTCGCGGCTTCAGCGAGCGCCTCACCCAGCTGGACCTGCAGCCGACCCAGGCGATGGTGCAGCGCTTCATGGACAAGCAGGTGAGCCCGGCGCTGAAAGAGGCGGCGGTGCAGTTGCAGGGCATGGGCCTGCAGGTGCAGAGCCGCGTCGGCCAGTCGCGCGAGGCGATGGGCTTGCGCATCGAGATGGAGGAGGGCAACCCGTTCGTCTACGAAGTGAGCCTGGACGGCTACCTGGCGGCGCCGAGCGAAGCGCCGGCGCAGGGTGAAGGCGACGTGCGCCAGCGTTACTACCGGGCCGAGGTGTACCTGCACAACGGCAGCCAGGAGTACGACCTGATGGGCTTTACCGTCGAGCAGATCACCCGCGACGTGCTGGATCAGTTCGAGAGTCATCGCCAGTTGCTGGGGCGTGTGTACAGCTGATGGCAGATAGCTGAATGAAGAAGGGCCCTGCCGGTGACGGCAGGGCCTTTTTTTTGCTGGCGATGCGTTGGCGTTCTACAGCGCTGACGAACGATAAATAAATTAAAAGGTTCGCTGGCTGGCGACCAGGGAAAGCACGAAAAAGTCGATTCTCGACTTTTAACAACTGCGCAACTTCTTGCGCACTCCAATGTGGATAACCCTGTGCATATATTGCTGCAGGCCATAAT